>CBDVBS010000357.1:0-4407 GCA_965372275.1 uncultured bacterium
GGGTTCGCGTCGACGAGGTCATCTCCCCCGGCATCCGAATCAGCATCAGGAGGATTACCCCATGCAACAACAAATGAATAATCGTAGTCGAGATAGTTGTCGATTATGGGGGTTGCTTCTTCGGGAATATCATAACCCTTTTCACGGAAGTAATTCATAAGTAGTTCCGATGATCCCGTAACAAGTTCAGTGGTGACGCCAAATTTGGTGACACTTTTGTGTACAGCGAAGTCTTTTCCATCTCCAAGGGAGTCGTAAGGGTTCAGGTAATGATGCGGAATAACCTCCCGGCCATAGTCGGCTATCGTCGTCAATCCCCAGTTTGTGACGAAGAAAGAGACAAGGGGAGTAGCGGCAAGAGAGATTCGTATTGAATCAGCTCTCCTTTTCGCCACTTTTAGCGTGTCATATGTTGCGAAGTAAGGGAGTTCAGTGTTAACGATATCAATTTCGACGCCGTCGGGTAATGCTGGAATGGGGAAAAGCCAGACAAACCCCGTATATCGGGCTTTAAGACTGACGGAGATCAGCAGATCCTCGATCCCGTCCTTGTAGCCGATATAAGCCAATTGCCTGGTTTCAGGAGTGAGGAAACTGTCCTTCCCGATCTCTGATTTAGACAGCGAGAATCCATCAGCGTTGGCAGGCTGAATCAGAAAGGGAAGTAGAATCACAACAAGTATTATTCGACGCATTACCTTTTCCTTCACATTGGCTAATCGTTAGGATAATTGAATGCCGGATTTGGTTCAAGTTTTGTTGAATCGGGACACCCCTGTCTTGAAACAACGGAAATTGGAATAAACAAACCGGCGATGATACGCCGGTTTTATGATGTACATAAGAATCAGCGCTATCAATGCGCTATAACCGGGACGAATCCGGCATTCAACAGATGCAATGATATCCCTATGAAATATGGATTATAGTCGTCATATTCGATCTCGTGGTCGCCAATTGTCCCGGTAACGGACAACGGGGCGGTTGGAGAGCCGGTCATTACGAAATGTGCCAATGATCCGCCGTCCTTCTGTATATCGATCGTCACTTCCATTCCGCCATTCGGAAGCAGGACCCTCAGAGCGGTAATCGGGAATCGGTTATAACCATCAGCCAATTTCTGAACGCTGTCCCAGTAGTTCTGAATTGGGTCAGTTTCCGCGAATAATCTCTGGAAATGCGCGGCATCAGCAGTGTCACCTTTGAAAGTGAATTCCTCCTCGATATACTCGGCAACAGCTAAGAACCCGGTTCTAAAATATGGATCCGTGATATCAAGGGCTATCTGCTCCATTTGCTGCCGATATGTTTCACCTATCATACGGTAATTTGACATAATGTTTTCACCCAAGTAAGCCTGAGCATAAAGGTCCATGGTGGCGGTAATGGTCTCTATATCCACAGTCCGTTCTTCAGGATAGAATTGCAGCACATCAAGCATAGCCAGACCGAATTCGGTCATCGTCTCCCCATAAGCATGTCTCACCTGTTTCGTTGCCTCAAGGACGTCCGGTGCATAAACAGGTACTTTATAGATATTGGTGGCGGTAGTAAGCTGGCCTTCCGCATCTTCGCCGATAAGGATCAGAATTACATTACCGAAATTGAATCTCAACCACTGATCAAAATCAAACCTGAAACGTCCGTCTTCCTGATGGTAATATCTATATTCATTATTGTCGCCGGTAAAAAGATTGTATGCCTGACATCCTTCCGGGAATTCTTCCGGATCATCTTTACTTTCATGCCTGCTTATCAGGAAACTATGGATTTCATCAATCCGTTTCTGGACATAAGAGTCGCTATCCGGATCATAAGCACCGGATTTCCCTTCCCCCTCGTCGATGACACTGGGTGGGTCGCAATTGCCCGGGAACGTAAAAACGAACAGCTTAACCGGAATTTCAGGATCAGGTCCGGCAGGGCATACTAATCTGCCGTTTATAATTAATTTTCCGTCGGTGAGTATGCTGCAAGTAGCAGGCCAAGCGATTGATTCAAAATACGGCGGCTCCTGTGAGGTTGCCTGTCGCGTTACACCCTCGCTGCCAACCCTGTCAGAACATCCACCATGGATGCAGATGATGCTTAATAGTATGAATATAAATAGTATATTCCTCATTTCGACCTCCTTATTCTATTATTCCCTTCTCTCTTGCTATCAGGTCTATCACGCCACACATCCCCCACAGGGCAGCGTCTCTGAAACTGTCAAAATCAACCTCAGGGCATGCACCACATATTTCATCGTCTCTAAGGAACTCAATTTCCGGGCAACCTTCCGGAGGGATTATCATACTGATGTACTCGATACATTGTACCGGATCACAATAACCCAACAACCAATCGCGAATACAAGTATCTCTTACGAATCCCGGTGTGAGTTCAATCTCGATAAATGCCCTTACCGCTTGAATGCAGGGATCATCAAGTGGTGTTAACTCACATCCGGTAACCGCAAGCAATGCAGCAGCAATAAAGATTAGCAATAGTGCTTTCCCGAACATAATGACCTCCTTACAAATAGATCAGACGCTTGAGAAAAATTCACTTCAACCGTTTGGCTCATTTATATTAACAAGCAGATTATCATAAATATACCCCCTCCCCCCCGCTGTTTGTCAATAGGCTGACCAGTTCTTTATCCCACAGGCACATCCCTGAGAAACCGGCGCAATCGCGTTGAACCGGCGGTGAAACTTATGGCCGTGATGAGTATCGATGTCGTGACGGCGAAGGCGATCAGGATGGTATTCAGCCACAACGGGTGTCCTCCGTCAACCATCGGGCTGCGTACCAAATACAGCGGGAAAATGATGAGGGATATCAGGAGCATCGTGAAGAACATATTCATGAACAGCACCCATGGGCTTACGCGCCTGCGCGAACGGTAGGCCTTGAAGTCGGGGAAGAGGCATCCGATCATGAGGGAATAGCTTATGAGGGGGATCACTCCGATCAATACAATCAGCATGTCGATTACCGTATTTACAACCGTCTGTTCGCGCAAAATCCCGCCCACAATCGAGACCGTCAGCGCAAAGATGACTGTTGGTATGAACGCGGTGAGCCATTTGGCGGCATAGACCCGCCACGATGGTATCCCGCTGACGGCGACGAGGGGGAATGAGTCAGATTCCCGTGATATCGAGAGCACCGTAAGCTCCTGCGAAAAGATCGATACGATGAACAGCAGGAGAAAAAGATGCACCGCGCCGGATCCTTGCGGATTCGGGCCCACAAACTGAAAGCCGAGGAACACGATCGCGAAGATGAGGTAGAACCATTGGCGGGGACTTCGTATTGTCGTGAGAGCGTCCTTGATTGCCACGGCCCGTATATCGGACGGAAGTATTCGCGCCAGTCCATACAGGAAACCTTCGCCTTCCCGCGCGCGGATCCTCTCATCCGCTTCGCCCTTTCGTTGAAGGCCGGACAGATACAGGCGGAGTGAGACCACATAAGCGATTCCTGCCAACAGGATGGCGGGAATGAGGAAAACCAGGCAGAATAATAGTGCTGTGGCCCATTCACCGTTAACTGAAGACTCGACTATATTGCCGAGGTGGGTTGTGGGGAGCCACCATGGTTGAAATTCTGTGACGCCTCCTTGCGTGGTCAGACCCGCATTCCTGAAGATGACATACAGACCGATGCTGAGTCCCATCGAAAGGGTCAGCAGGAGTTCGCGCAAACGGTTGGCCGTGACATAACGCATGAATGGAAGGCATATGAGTACGCCGATGGCCCCGGAATAGACCGCCAGTATCGCCGTGGCAAGCATGACGATTGGGTAGTATGCCAATGACGCGCCGGAGTATGCTCCGTAGGCGATGACGATGGGCCATCCGAAGGAGAACACGATCTGCCCCGCATATACCCAGTTCTCGATGAACTTGACGATGAATACCCGTGATGTGGGTATGGGGGATGAGAGAAGCCATTCGAGATCGGGGCTGAGATAGAACACCTGGTATGCGAATTTGATCGCGCCGAGAAGCAGGAACGCGCCGAGGGCGTGGATCATGGATGATGTTATGGCTGATATTTCACGCTCGTCGGCGCCGGACATTTCCGCGCCGCCGAACAGGAGGTAGCGGAAGAAGAAGTAGAACGCCGCGAATGCGAACAGCCTTGAGGCGAGTACGCCGATATTCTTGAGGCGTTCTTTACCGCTGCCATGCATGAGGCCGTTTATAAACGACCTGACATATACCCACAGAAGCAGTCGCATATTGGATGCGGCGGTCATCGGGGATATTGTAGCGCGATAAGTGATTTTGCCCTATCGATACAAGACGTGAATCTCGACTTTCGACATTACTTAGCTTCATTTGACACAGCAAGTCTTTCGTAGGGGTTACCCGGAGGGTCACCCTCCGTGCGCCTGTGAGCGTGCGAGGTCGG
>CBDVBS010000358.1:0-4406 GCA_965372275.1 uncultured bacterium
ATTGCTAACATTATATCGCTCTTATTCACATTGCCCACGCCGGTGTGCACTAATTTGACCTTGACTTCGTTGGTGCTTAGTTTCTCCAGGGAATTGACCAATGCCTCGATTGAGCCCTGCACGTCGGCCTTGAGAATAATATTCAGGTCCTTGACTTCGCCCTTCTCAAGCTGCTCGTAGAAGTCTTCGAGGCTGATCCGGTTTACAGAGTGGATCTTCTGCATCCTCTGGTTGATGGTCCGCTGGTTGTAAATTTCCTTTGCGACCTTCTCATCCTTTACCTGGAAAACCTTATCACCCGCGTTAGGAACATCTGAAAGCCCTGTTATCAGGCATGGGGTGGACGGCCCGGCTTCATCCAAAAGCGTGCCGAGCTCGTCGGTCATCTGCCGCACTCGTCCCCAACTGGCGCCGCATACGACAATATCACCCTGTTTCAATGTACCGCGCTGGATGAGCACCGTGGCGACAACACCAAGACCTTTGTCAAGCCTTGATTCAAGCACCGTGCCTTCCGCCTTCACCTTGGAGTTGCCCTTCAGGTTGAGGACATCCGCGCTCAGGATGACCATTTCAAGGAGGTCATCGATACCTTTCTCGAACTTGGCGCTTATGGGAACCATGATCGTCTTGCCGCCCCATTCCTCGGGAATGAAATCATACTCGGCAAGCTGGGTCTTAATACGATCAGGGTCAGCGTTGTCCTTATCGATTTTGTTTAGCGCGATGATTATCTCAAGGCCGGCACTACGCGCATGATTAATGGCCTCAACCGTCTGCGGCATAACACCGTCGTCACATGCAACGACGAGAATTGCAAGATCGGTCACCTGGGCGCCACGGGCACGCATCGCCGTGAACGCTTCGTGACCGGGTGTATCAAGAAAAGTGACCTTCCCGTCGTTGACCATCACCTGGTAGGCACCGATGTGCTGAGTGATTGCCCCAGCCTCGGTGTCGATAACATTCGCGTGACGTATTGTGTCGAGGAGCTTGGTTTTACCGTGGTCAACATGGCCGAGAACGACAACAACCGGGGGACGCTTCTCCAGGTCCTCTTCCCGATCGGGTTCGTGTTCGATTTCTTCCTCGACCTCGCGAATTTTGACATCGTATTCGAAGTCGAAGTTCTCAAGAATCAACTTGATGATATCAAGATCAACCACCTGGTTAATCGTCACCATAACACCCAGGTCGCTCACGAGGAATTTGAGGATCTCCCCGGCCTTGATACCGGTGGCTTCACAGAGCCCCTTGATGGTCATCGACGGTGTAACCTTGACACGGCGGTGCACCGGGGCAGGTCTTGACCCGGTTTCGATACGACCGCCCTGTTTCCGCCTGCCTCTTTTCCTTACTGGACCAAAGCCACCTCTGAAAGCAGCTTTATCATCCTTGCTCTTTGTCTTGGACCGGCGATCAACCCTGCCGAACTGTTTATTCCTGTCCGGTCCCATTATCTTCTTGCGTTTTTTCTTGGTTCTCTTCGCGGCTGCACTCTTGCGGTCAACGGTTGTCAGATCTGAACTGATACCCTTCGTAACCAGCTTCTCGAGAGATTTCTGCAGTCTGACCTCACCCTTCTCCGGCTGCGGGGCAGGTCCAGGCCTGGGCTGTCGCCCCCTGGCCGAAGTATCCCTATCCGCGGGTGCCCTATCCTTAACGGAGCGTTTCCTGCCCTTCCTTTGCTTCGCTGGAGGTCGTTCATCCTTGGCTGTCTTCTCCTGTCGTGGAGTGACTGCTACCTCCTTCTTCTCTTCTTCGGCGGCCTTTGGAAGTACGCCTCCCTCGATGACGAGCGACCTTCGTTTCCTCGCGGGACGTGTTCCCTTCACCGGCAACTGCTGCACATTCATAGCGGGTTTCGGAGGCGCTTCTTCAACGGGAGCTTGCGTCGCATCCACATCCTGTGTTCGAACGAACCGTTTCCGGATAATTGTCTTTTTGATTATCTTTGTGGTGGTTTGTTCCCCTTGGCGGGAATAAGTGCGACTTGGCTTGCGTTTCAACAATGTGGAGGACGCACTTGGCTCACTCGATCTGAAGTCACGCTTAATACCGGGTTCTTTAGCCTTGAGTTTTACCGGTTCATAGCCGTCAGAATCGTCATTCAGCGCAACCTTCTTGCCGGTGTTGCCTTTACCCGTGGAGGTGGCATCCGCTTCATCGGTTCCCCCGTACTTCTCACGCAGGATAATTTCCTCGTCGGGGGAGATCGTGTTTATCGCCTTTGTGGTTTCAGACCCCAACTTCTTAAGCTCCTGGAGAAGCTCATTTGAAGTGCAGCCCAATTCCCTGGCTAATTCATGGACCCTAACCATACTGTCGGGTTCCCTCCAATCGTATGTTACCGTTTAATTCAATACATTGTTCTCACCCGTCAACGGGATCACTTTGCTCGACGGCAGAAACCAATGCCTCAAAAGGAATAATCCCCTCATCGACCATGAGGGCCCTTTTGAAAGCCCGTTTCACGCGGGCTTTCTCGAGGCAGTCCGCCGACCGGCAGAGATACGCTCCACGGCCCTGACCGCTTCCATCGACATCGATAATAACTTCCGATGCCCCGGTACGCACCAGGCGGATGAAACTAACCTTTGGTCCACGACGTTTGCACCCGACACAACTTCTTTCCGCAATATGTCGGCGACGTTCGACCATTAATCATTCTTTATAATATCCTCTTTGGCACCTTCATCGGCACTTTCGGAGGGAATTATCTGCTCAGGTTCTTCTTCAACAACTTCTTCGTTTATTTTTTCCGCAACGGCGTCAACTTCCTCCGTTGCTTCTTCCGTCGCTTCCACTTCTTCAGCAACAGCCGCTTCTTCCGGCTCGGCGTTTTCGGTTTCCCCGGCATCAGCTTCTTCTTTCACTGGTGCGGATTCACCGTCTTCGCCTTCACCATCGGCTGCTTCTTCAGCCACTTCCGCTTCTTCCGCAACAGCCGCTGCTTCCGGCTCGGCGCCTTCGGTTTCCCCGGCATCAGCTTCTTCTTTCACTGGTGTGGATTCACCGTCTTCGCCTTCACCATCGGCTGCTTCTTCAGCCACTTCCGCTTCTTCCGCAACAGCCGCTGCTTCCGGCTCGGCGCCTTCGGTTTCCCCGGCATCAGCTTCTTCTTTCACTGGTGTGGATTCAGCATCTTCACCCTCACCCTCGGTTTCGCCGATCAGGTCGCGCCAGTTCTCAAACGCGATACCCTCCCTCGCGAGGAAAGTTTCCACGTTTTTCAATGCCTGCTCGCCGAATCCCTTCACCGTCAGCAACCCGTCGGGACCCATTTCAAGCACATCGTGGATCGTCTCTATCCCGGCTCCCTTGAGGGCTTCCAACGCGGTTTTTCTCAGCGGCAGCTTATCCAGTCCAGTTTCCAGCATCTCCCGAATCTGCGCCTGGCGGTCGTCCTCAATGGCCTTCATCTCGGATTCGAACTTATCGCTCTCCTTCCGAATGTCGATATGCCAACCTGTCAGCTTCGCGGCAAGCCGCACGTTCTGCCCGTTCTTGCCGATCGCAAGCGATACCTGGTCATCGGGAACAATCACTTCAGCCGACTCTTCCTCATCGAAGATCTCGACCGAATACACCTTCGCCGGTGCGAGGGAATTGGCGATGAAATCGAATGGGTCATCGGTGTAGTGAATAATATCTATGTTCTCACCCTTGAGTTCGTTCACGACAGCTTGCACCCTGCTTCCCTTCGAGCCAACACAAGCGCCCACGGGATCGACATCGGGTGTGTTGCTTGAGACTGCCATCTTTGTGCGGCTGCCAACTTCACGGGCAATACGCTTAACCTCGACCGTACCATCGGCAATCTCCGGAACTTCAAGTTCAAACAACCGTTTGACGAAATCAGGATGTGCCCGTGACAGAAGCACCTTCGGTCCCCTGGGTGTTTGGGATACCTCTTTGATTACGGCTTTTACAGTGGTCTTCGGTATATATTTCTCCCCCTCCACCTGCTCGGACGGCGGCATTACACCCTCGTGCCTGTCGAGTTCGACGATTATGTTGCCTTTCTCACGGCGGCGTATCTTGCCGGTCACAAGCTGCCCTACGCGGTCCTTGTATTCATCGAAGATAATTCCGCGCTCGGCCTCCTTGATCCTCTGCATTACCACCTGCTTGGCACTCTGCGCCGCGATACGCCCGAATGAGAAATCTATATGGCTTCCATCGGTTTCAACCATGTCGTGCATGTTGGCGTTCGGTTCTATCATCTTCGCTTCATCAAGAAGTATCTCGATGTCAGGGTCCTCAATATCGTCCACGACTTCTTTCATAAGCCGCACGATGATATCCCGTCCGTTCGGCGAAAGCTTGAACTTCGGGAAAATCTCTTTCCCATGATCTTTCTTGTAAGCGCTTATAAACGCCGCTTCGAGTGCTTCGAGGACAAC
>CBDVBS010000359.1:0-4386 GCA_965372275.1 uncultured bacterium
CCTGACGGTCGTGGCTCGGATACTTGGCCTCCGGGTGCCACGGATAAACGAGTCTCCGAGTTTACCCGTGCCTTCCCCGTGTGCCACTGAAAAGCGAGTCCGCGAGCTTATCAGTGTTCTCCTCGGCACCGCTTTCCTCGAAGACTCGTAGAAGCGGTGGCACACGGATACATTCATCATCTCAAAATTCTATGACTCCCTCTCCACCATCAACCGTAACCCGTGTTCCCGTGGGTATAACACCGATGACATCCTCTTCGGGTTCGCATACCAGCACGACATTCGCGATAATTGCCCCTTCCACGATATTCGGATCGGCCGGTTTCACCAGCACGATCGCGGCGGGTTGCTTGGCCTGCTTCGCGAGAACAGTCAGGACGACACATCCACCCGATGAGCCTTTCGTTTCAGGATAGATGAGGATTTTCCCGGCGATACTTTTCCCCTCGTGCTCGTGACCCTTGGCGATGATGACTCCCGTATCCATGTCAACATCACCGAGGAAACTGAACGCTTTACGGCAGACAAGCGCGTTGCCTTCGATTTTTCCTTTGACAACTCCACGGCATTTTATGGTATGCATAGTTTTTCCAAAACCTGTTCTGTTGTTATTATACCAAGATACACGCGGGGCATATCGGGTTTGATGTTTGAAAGATCGAGGTCCGGTAATTTACTGAATAAAAACCTGGAAACCACATCTAAGTACATGGATGAAAATCTGGAGGTATTGCCATGCGAGATAAGATATTCGTGATTTTAATTTTAGCGATGATGATTGCCGCCGCAGGATTCGGATGCTCCGGCGGCGGGGATATGTCGCCGCTTAATCCGGAACCCGCAACGATGGGAACATCACAATCGTCGACGGTGCATAACACATGGGGACTGTGGCAGTTCGTCGCCGACCCCGATGCGCAAACCCTCGATGTGATTCAGCTTCGGGCCGGGAATATGCATCTCAACGCGTTGCCGTTCCTGGAGCCGCCGCCGCTGCTGAATCTCAGCCTCGAATCGCTGGAATTCAATGGCGATGAGATTTATGCCGGCATCGGACTTCGTCACCCATTCCTGGGGCTGACCGAGTTCACCGGATTCGATGTATGCGGGATACTGATCACCAATGGAAGCGTCACCGGTTTTGATGACCCGGATATCGTGATGGCCGGTGAAGGCGACACATATCTTATGAACCCCGATGGGTACTCGCGCTGGTGGAATCCCTCGGAGTTTCCCATCAACAATGGAACGATACTCGGTTACACCGATGGCCTTCTCGGCGCGCCGGATTCATTCGCCGATTTTTCATCGACCATAAACGGTTACAAATTTTTCTGCGATGATATAGATAATCCGGATGACCCACTGAGCGACCTTGCCCCGGATAACAGGTGCGTTTTCTCCGCCGGGCAGAAGAACATTCGGATGTTCAGGATAATGCTCGGTACGGAAGGCCTGATTTTCAACTATGCCGTGGACGCCTGCTGGCAGTTCCCCCAGGGCGATCCGCCGTGGGAAGCCCCCGGCGATTTCGGGCCGGAAGCGAATCGTCCAGAGGCGTGGAATATCAGTGTCAACGTGACGGAGAACTCCTTGTGGAGCGACGGCGTCGATTCGGGCGGCGGAGCAACACTTCTTATCGATGTCTGGGATCATTACAATGCTGATCTGAACACGGTCAAGGTTGAATCCCCCGGCAATTTCGACCCCGTATCATCGGCGAGTGCAATCGGCGGCGGTGAGGGATATTCGACATACCAGGTTGAAATAATCGACGCGACTCCCGACCCGGAGAGCATCGAACTGTTGATAACCCTCGAGTGTGAGCAGGAAGGCTACCAGGAATTGCTAACGGGGAAGACAGTCAGCGCATATTTCACATCATCGCTGGATGTTTCGGGTGAAACACCTGCCGGTTATGATCTTGAGTGGGGCGATGAAACGCGCATCGAGTATGGCAACGTCAACGACCGCGATGAATTGGAACCCGCGGTGTGTTACCGCTCGGCAACCGACGTGCTCTACATCGGCTTCATCCAGGTCTATTTTAACGACCCGGAACATCCGGAACATCGGATAAACTACCCGCGCGAGGCGATGTCCTACGATAATGGGGATTCGTTCGGAATCGTCGGGCATTACGGCTACTGGAGCGCCCACGGGGGATCCAATTACACATATAACAACAAGATAACCCCCGGGCCGGACGGGTATTTGTGGATTTCCTACAACAACCCGCCGGGGCATACCCTCGGCAGGCTTCCATACGATTCAGGAAACTACTATATGTGCGGTTCGCATTCGGGCGTCAGTGTGAGTCACGCCGGTGAGATGCTCTACACGAGCGAAGGTTACCCCTGCCAGTTCGGGGATTCCGGTAATACGATCATTATGCGTCGTGGCGATCTTCCCAACCAGGGCGGCACAGGTAACTGGCCTGTTTACATCGGGACGGAATACCTGAACATTCCCGATGCATGGCTCAGCATCTCGCGATCGGTCGGACGTACATCCGACGGCATCTGCCGCCTTGTTTATTGGAAGGACGGTATCAATGGGCCGATACGTATGCGCTCAAGCGATGACATCTCGGGAACGAGCTGGACGGACGAAGTGATAATCGAGAGCGGTGCCATGGAACTCTGGAACGGCGCCCACGATCCGAGCCTTTGGATCGATGAGGATGACCATTACCATGTGCTGTATGCCGGTGATACCTGGATGGGTACGGCAAGGCTTGTGTATTCATATTCCACCGATGGTGATAGCTGGTCGAACGATATAATCGATAACGCGGTCACGTTTACCGACCTGGCATTGAATGATACCCAGGTTGTTACATTCAACGTTTTCGATGAGCAGTTCATCCTCTTGTCATACCAGTACGAGGGTGATGTCTATTGCCAGTGGAAACAGGCGGGCGCGTCGGAATTCAGCGACCCGATTTTAGTCAGCGTACGCGATGGCGCCGGATTGCCGGATATTTATCCGAATGGTGGAGATGGCGCGACGTTTGCGTACCAGGCCGACAGCGACTATGGCGACAACTCGGATATCTTCTACCGGACATGTAATGTCATTGAGGTTGATTAGATTCCGGGTAGCACGCTTCCGAGTAGCACGCTTCCGGGTGGCACGCCCACGGTCGTCTTCGGCCTTGGGCGTGTCTTCAAAAGATGTCCACTCCCTCACGGTCGTGGTTCGGATAATCTCAGGGTAACGCGGGTCTATGACCTGCGTCCGTCGGTCGTAGACCGACGGTACCCGATACAATATGAAACCCCCGGATCCCATCCCTGTAACCCACGAATCCCATTTCGTGGGTTATAGTAAATGCTTCTTGTCCATCGCCGCGCTAATCTTCCTCGGGGACAATCCTTATTATATATTCAGCCAATTCATTACGCGCTTCGAGTGTTATGAACTTCCCAATATGCGGTTCTTCGAATGGTTGGAATGTGAACACGGCGTTGCGGGATTCCGTCACTTCCACCGTAACCCTGTAGTAGAAGCCCTCATAGGGTTCGATAGTGATGTCGGTCCCGTCGATGACATGCGCGACTGCATCGAACGCTTCCTGTATCGTTTTGTTCTCATCCCAACTGTAGTCAAGGAATATATCGATGACCTGTTCCTCGATCCAGATGTCCGATAATTCCTGCATTTTATCGACGGAGATATTCTTGATGCCTGCATCTTCGGTTGTCAGTACGGTGATCTGCGAGCCCGCTTCGATTATTGCGCTGCTACCCGATATGGCACTTCCGCTGAATATCGCGATGGGCGCGACTACGATCAATGCCAGTGCCGACACGCCTATCGAGGTCGCCTTCTCGGACCCGCCTTCCGCATCGATCTCGAATGTGAGCGGCACCGGTTCGCCGTAGAGGGGAACTACGCTCAGGATTTCGAGGTCCATCGTACCCTGCCTGCCCCAGCTTTTCGCCGGTTTTACATTTTTCACGCGGCCGATCACGGGAGTCCCGGCGGCTAAGTATGTTCGATCCATCACAACTACATCCTCGGCGATGGAAAAGACAATTTCATCATTCTCCCGGTTTCTCTGGGAGTGCACGCCTTCGTGGAAGACAAGTTTTATCGGTGTGTTGGCGGGAAGCGTGAGGGGATTTGCCCCGAGGTCATACTGAGCGGCTTCCGCGTGAAATGAGGAAGCTGATGAGAAGAGAATTATCATCCCGAAAATAAGTAGAACCGTATTTCTTGCCATGATTTCGAACCTCCATATGCATCTTCAATCGACGCGGACATCATTAATAGATTCATTGAATGAGCAGTGATGTTGCATGAATCATATGGGTTGATTATGGGTTGACACTTACTTGCTTTCGATGAAGCCCCTCCCCAGCCCTCCCCGTAACCGGGGAG
>CBDVBS010000360.1:0-4377 GCA_965372275.1 uncultured bacterium
AGTCGTCGGGGACCGTCCATGGTGGGCTGCCGCTCGGGAATTGCCAGTTTGCATCGATAGCGTAATTGAATATAAGACCATCCGTGCCGATCTCGATGGAGTAATGCCTGACATTTTTCTGACCCGCTGAGAACATACCGCGTTTTTCAAGTGTGATTACATCGAGCGGATCGTCAGCTTCAAGATCGTCGCAGAAATATTTATAAGCATTGAGTGTGCTGTTGAAGTCGGCGATTGAATCGGGCGTCCCCAACATGCCGTCGTTGTAGCCGAATATGGTGCCCGTGTTCAGTGGGAACTCGGCGGGATTCCACCATCGTGTAAGGCCGTCGGGATTCAACAGACGTGTGTCGCTATCGCCTGCCATACGCAGGTTCGGATCGTCATACCCGGTAACCGAGCCGTTGGTGATGAGTATTCCGCACACATCGAATCCTGTGAATTTATTCAACCCGAGGAACGGATGTCTCAGACCGATATCGGCTTCGAGGATGTTGCCGTTGAACTGCACGCTTTCGAGTGTAAGATTGGTGAATGGCGGTGGCTCCAGGAATGGTAACGCATTGAGGTGCATATTACCGGTGCGCAGTTGTACCACTTCGAGGGTTTCTTTCTGAGGGTCGGCGATGAATTGCCATAAACCCCAAAGTTGATGGGAACCGGCATTGGAGCTCGATGCGGACAGTTCATTGTCCGGTGTCATTGTCGGTATATCATTCCCCGTGTCGGAACAGCCGAGTGTTGCGGCAATTAGAACCGCGATAAGTATTGTCGGGAAAATGCGCGGATACATCATGTTACTTCCACCTCATGCAAATGCGATTAAATACATTAGTTTCAGCTTACACTCTTTAGATGTTTTTCGGGGAGGAAAACATAATGGAATCCTATCTGATGACACGGTCCGTCCGAGTCTTTGAGGACTGGGGTGTCTTACCATGTGCGCGCATCATCGTTCGCTTACGCTCACTATAGATACGCGCTACCTGATACGCTAATGATGGGCGGGTAGAACGTGTGCCACCGCTACTCAGCGTCTTCGCTGATAGCGGTGTTTAACTTATATGTGTGGGGTGCCACGCCCACGGCCGTCTTCGGCATTGGGCGTGTCCCGTTGACTATGGTATGAGCACGCCCATTCTCGGAGACTCGAAGTGGGCGTGGCACCCGGTGATGGTTAATGGGATGGGATTCGTGGGTTACATTTGTTCAAATAAAAACGGCCCCATAAGGAGCCGCTGGTAAATACATTCTTAGAGTTGGTTTACTTCACAACAAAATTTATCAGCTTCGGTGGTTTGGCGATGACCTTGACGATATTCTTGCCCTCAAGATGATTCGCCGCTTTGCCCGCCTTAGCTTTTTCTTCGAGTTCTTCAGCGGTGATGTCGGGCGAGACTTCGAGTGTGTCGCGCAATTTACCCATCACCTGCACGGCGCAAGTGACCAATGCTTCGGCGACGACCTTCTCATCGTACTTGGGCCATATCACATCGAATATCGTGCCCTCGCCGCCCATGCGTTCCCACAACTCCTCCGACATATGCGGCGCGTAGATGCTCAACATACGCACCATCGCCGCAACCGCCTGTGTGAAGTCAGATATGTAATTGTCCCAAGCCTCCTGGCCAGTATACCCAACGAGAAGCTTCCTACCATCTAAGATATCTAACCAACTCGGTAGGTTTAGCTTTTCTACATCAATAAAACTTCTAGTGAAGAATACAACCTCTTCAACGCCTAGTTTCTCCTTAGCTTTTTCTACCTTAGGAATTATATCTTCCTGAAGAGCTTCATGACTAACGAACGGTACATACTTGTATCCAATACCGCTTGGAGTGTAGTAATCGAAATATTCACCTTTCACATTGTCTCTAACTTCCGAGTTCTGAGCAGCCTCCTGATTGCTTGAATTCACCGCAGGCGTAAAATAATTAAATACCCACTTCATCAGCAAATTATTGAATTCCATCAACGCAGCGACAGGTGTGTTGAGCTGCTTCTGTTCGCCGATATCGGTGGTCATATTCTTGATAGTGAACGCCAACTTCTTATGCAGTTCCACATCGGTAATCATCGGCGTATCGACTGTCAGCTTCGATGCGTCTATAGCGTCGATGTTATCCATCACCAAACGCCACACACGTTTCAAAAACCGCAGCGAACCTTCCACGCCGACCATCTTGTAGTCGTGAAAATCGGCGCCTTCCTCCCGCTGGATGTGATCCTCCCAGTCGAGCTCACGGTCCGGCGGCCCGGCGAACATCAGGAACAGGCGCGTCGCATCGCTGCCGAACTGGTCGATGACGAGCATCGGATCGACGGTATTCCCTTTCGACTTCGACATCTTATGCCCGCCGAAAAACACGATCCCCTGGACGAGCAGATTCAATGTCGGTTCATCGAACGGCAGGAATCCACGATCGTGAAGGAACTCGGTGATGAACCGGAAATATATCAGGTGGCAGGTCGCATGCTCGGGACCGCCGATATACTGATCGATCGGCAGCCAGTAGTCGATATCCTCCTTGCGGAACGGGCCGTCCTCGTAGCGCGGCGATGCATACCGCAGGAAGTACCACGACGAGCATACGAATGTGTCCATAGTGTCGGTTTCGCGCGTTGCCTTCCCGCCGCACTTCGGGCAGGTTGTGTTGACAAATTCTTCGCTCCCCGCCAACGGGCTGACTTCATCGGTGACAAAATCGACCATATGCGGCAGCTTCACCGGCAACTGATCCTCCGGCAATGGCACTTCGCCGCACTTGTCGCAATATACGATCGGTATCGGCACGCCCCAGTAACGCTGGCGGCTTATCAGCCAGTCGCGCAGCTTGTATGTGATGGTCCTGCGTCCCCAGCCGTCACGGGACATGACATCGGTGATGGCTTCCATGAATTCGTCGGAACGCATCCCCAAAAATTCACCCGGTACGTTGATCATTTTCCCGACGCCGGTAAACGCGTCATCATCGGGCATTTTCGAGGGGTCTTCCGGCTCGATTACATAGTCGATCTTGAGGTCGTATTTTTTGGCGAATGCATAGTCGCGTGTGTCATGCGCGGGTACCGCCATCACGCAGCCGGTGCCGTAATCGTAGAGCACATAATCTGCGACGAGTATCGGGATTTCCTTCCCGTTGGACGGGTTGATGCATTTCCGCCCGGTGTCGATGCCGTGCTTTTCGCTATCTTCGTTCGTGCGTTCGATCTCGGATGTGTTGATGACCTTCTCGCAGAAATCGAATACTTCCTGCGCCTTGTCGGTGTCGTCGATGAGACGTTTCACCAATGGATGCTCCGCCGCGATGACCATATATGTGCACCCGTATATCGTGTCCGGGCGGGTGGTAAATACTGTTATCGTTTCGTCCAGACCGGCGATCTTGAAATCGATCTCGGTGCCATGGCTTTTGCCGATCCAGTTTGACTGCGATGTCTTGATGAATTCCGGCCATCCGGTGAGCTTGTCCATGTTATCGAGCATACGTTCGCAGTAGTCGGTGATCTTGAAGAACCACTGGGTCATTTCTTTTTTGTGCACATGCGACTCGCATCGGTAACATTCGCCCTGCTGCACCTGCTCGTTCGCCAGTACGGTGGCACATTCGGGACACCAGTTGAGCAATGCAGCTTTCTTGTATGCCAGGCCGTTTTTGTACAACTGCAGAAACAGCCACTGTGTCCAGCGGTAATATTCGGGATGTATGCTCGCGATCTCGCGTCGCCAGTCGTAGCCGAACCCGAATTTCGCCATCTGGTCTTTCATCTGCGCGATGTTCTTGCGCGTCCAGTCGGCGGGATGCGTTTTGTTCTGGATAGCGGCGTTCTCGGCGGGAAGGCCGAACGAATCCCAGCCCATCGGCCTGAGCACATTGAATCCCTGCAGACGTTTGAACTTGGCGAGTACATCGCCGATGAGATAGGCGCGTCCGTTGCCCATATGCAGGCCGGTGCCGGACGGGTAGGGGAACATATCGAGGATGTAGTATTTCTCCTTCGACGATTTTTCCGCTTCAAATGTACCGTCATCGGCCCAGCGTTGCTGCCATTTGCCTTCGATTGTATTAAAGTCGTATTCCTCGACCAAGCGGTCCGTCATGTCGTCCTCCGTGATACTTCTAAAGCGGGATAGAATAGCACAACTCCCGGACTTTAGATTCTATTAGATTATAATCAGGATAAATGGGGCGCCCGTACACTGACGAATCAGAATACGGGCCTGTTAAGGCCGAGAAGCAGAAGCAATGCATGTCGCGTTTTTGAGTACATCGTTAATATTCTCTACCAATCTCAGGCGTATTTTACTCCCGCAAGGTTCATATGGCAAGTGGGGGAGGGAGGAGGATTGAAAAGTAGGGTCGGCCCCGACTTATT
>CBDVBS010000361.1:0-4373 GCA_965372275.1 uncultured bacterium
AGTGACGGCTTGCTTGGGGTGCCGAATTCATCCGCCGGATATGACGGCGTCTGGGGATACAAGTATTTCTGCGACGACCTTGGCAAGAATGGAAGTCTGCCGGATTTCTTCAGGAATTCCTACAACCTGTCGCGCCGGGGTATATTCTCCGAATGGCAAAAGAATACACGCCATTATGAAATTTCATGGACTGGAAGCGACCATGATTTCTTAGTATTTAATTATGCGTTTTACGCCAATTACGACTGGCCGACGGGCGATGGGCCGTACGGCATCGACGACTACCCGATAAGCACCGCCAACAGTTCCGAAGCATTCTGCGGTGACATCACCAATGTTTTGAGCAGTCTCTATGCAACAGGTACAGAGGGGGGCGGGACCGTGAACCTCGACATCGAGATATGGGATTGGCAGGGTATCGACGACACCGGGGTAAGCCTGCAGATACTTGGCATTAATTCCCCCGTGGTCACTCCCGATTCATCCGAGAGTGGGTCAACACCCTACAGCAGGATATACCATTTCGTGAATGCCGAGCTCGTGCCTTTAAACGAAGGCGAATGCGACCTGCTGGTGAAGGCCGTAGATCAGAGGACATTCGGCGAGTCATGGTTCCTTGGATTGCTGGACAGTGATAACGACTTGTATGATGAGAATATATGGAATGGATTTGTCTGCACCGTCCCTGTATATGCTTGCCCGCCGCCAACCGTAACGAGCATCACACCTGATCAGGGCACAGCCGGACAGGTGTTGGACGATGTGGTCATCCAGGGGCAATTTATTGACGGGCCATCACTCGGGGTAGAACTTCAGCTCCCGGGGAAGGAGAGTGTGGTCGGTGACGACACCTACGGTCGTGCTGGGGTTTACTACATGAACTTCGCTTATGCCGTTACGAGATATCCGCTCGATTATTCCGGAGCCGGCACTACTTATATGGTTCTACAGGGGCGTCCTCCCCTCCTCCCCAACCCCGGTTACTCTATTTATGAAATACTTGGTCCGCCTAACGGAATAGGAAAGATAGAGGTAGATTCCTACGGCGGTATTATGCTCACGTCCAACAATACGACCCCCACTTGGGATCCACTGAACCAGTGTAACCAGCCGATATTCTGGTGGCGGGCCAACAATCCATACGAGTCGGGTGATATTATGCTGCAATCCCAGTACGCCACTACCCGTTCAAGGGATATTGAAGCGGAATTCGAAGTTCCCAACCTGAACCTGCACGTTCTCTGGGGTTTCTATGCAGTCGAGGAAGATAAAATTGACGATGTGGAGATAATCAACCTCGGAGTCGCCTATCAGTTTTTACCCGGGAACTTTGAACAATACCTCTCCATCGACTGGGGACCGTTGGACGAAACGCCCGCCGGCAGCCTCGATGGTGAAGTCTCGGACGAGGAGGCATACCGTCTCGCTATCGACTCTGAACCGGTGGGCCTGTCGTCGCCGTTGAATATGCTTTTCTACTACCTGGAAGGTGCGCCTGACGACAACGTAATCGAAGTCATCGCCGCCTACAGGATCGATAAAGGCGCCAGCGCTACTCCGCAAACGACGATCCGGAACGTTTTCACCGGTACTGCTATTGACATTGCCGTTCTGCCGGCAGCCGAAAATATCCCCCTTGCCGATTTCAACTGGCTCGTTGTGCTTGAGGATAACGGGGACTCCACCTGGCAGATCGCGATTTTCAATCCGGATGGCTCCCTCATTGAGCGAAGCATCACATACAACGGCGACCCGCTTGCCATGGACTGCGACACGACGAATCTCCAGGTTCATGTATGGGTGGATGATGCGAGTGTGCTTATGTACTACGTTCTTGAATGGATATAGAGAATGAGAATGTTTCTATATCAGTGAAATCCAGGATAGTCGGTATAGATAGTTGAGATACGACTGTCCTGATGGCACGGTCTGACGAGTCTTCGAGTCTGACCGTGGTCTTAGCAGGATTCCAACATACACCACGGTCAGCCCTCCCAAAGCGTCGGGCAGACCGTGCCATCAAGAACGAATAATTTATAAAACGTTAGGGTGAAGTGTACGATTCGGGCAGGAACGCCGCGCCGAGAATCCCACTCCTGTCAATCAATTTAGAACGGTGGATTTTGCACGCACCATTTGGGGGATCGAGGACGGTTTTCCCGAATTCCTTCATCATGGGCTCCCAGAACAGATCAGCCGCCGCGCTTATCTTCCCGCCGACCACGCAGGCGTCTATCGAGAGCAGGTTCACCACGTTCGCGAGTGCAATGCCTAAGTAACGTCCGACACTTGCGTATGTCGCCATGGCGTTCGGGTCGCCTGTCTTCCCGGCATCATATATGAATTTTGGGGAGATATCGATCCCGGGCGGGATGCATCCCCCCGATTGACATATCAAATCCTCGTATGATTTAACGATACCCTCAGCGCCGATATAGACTTCCAGGCATCCGGCGGCGCCACAGGGGCATTTATCACCATCGGGTTTTATCGTGGTATGTCCGATCTCACCGGCGGAACCATTCGGTCCGCGCCACGTTTTGCCGTTGAGTACCAATCCCCCGCCGATCCCGGTGCCTAAGAATACACCGAGGAGGCTGTCAGGTTTGGGATCGATGCCGAACAGATATTCGCCCCAGGTGGATGTGGTTGTGTCGTTATCGATGATTACAATATATGGGAAATGCTCCTTCAGTGCGGCACCGAGTTGAACATTCTCGAAGTTATTCAGGTTAGGCGAGTAGTATACAAGACCTTCCTTCGGATCGAGCCATCCGGTGATGGCGATTCCGAGGAAATCGACTCTCGGCGCCAATTCTCCATTGTCTTCGAGGAACGCTTCGATTGAATCGATCATGTGAATGATGAACTGCTTCGGGCCGGAATCCCCCTCGGAGGGCCATTCCGCGAAGGCGAGTATGTTTCCCCCTGCATCGATGATGCCGGCCTTCGTCCCTGTTGCCCCAACATCCAGGCCGAGTCGAAGCGGAGCGGCCATATCAAATACCTCCTGGGCTCACTGCTTTCATCAGGCATTTCCTTCTGCGCGGGCCATCAAATTCGCAGAAGAATATCCCCTGCCATGTGCCCAGCACCAGGTCACCGTTTTCAACAATCACGGTAAGCGACGGTCCCATGAGGCTTGACTTGATATGCGCGGCGGAGTTGCCTTCGAGATGCGCGTAATTATCGTTTTGCGGAATCACCTTGTCGAGTTCCATCAGGATATCGGACTTCACCGACGGGTCGGCATTTTCATTTATCGTAACGCCCGCCGTTGTATGCGGAACGAAGATTACGACGAACCCGTCCCGGAGATTCGACTCCTTCACGAACGCGGAGACTTGCGCGGTGATGTCGATCAATTCGGAGCGGCCTGATGTCTTCACGCTGATTTCTTTCATCGTCTGAATCTCCTTATGTTCCCCAGTCGCGGAGGTAGCGGAAATCGGTGCCCACGGTACGGTGGCTTATCTTGCATATGAGCGGCGTCATACGTTTGAACTGGCTTTGACGTATCATCTCATAGGTTCTTTCGACAAAGTGTTCGCTGAACCCGGCGGCGATAGCCTCGTCGGGAGTATAGCGCATATCGATCAGGGTATAGAGAAGTTTGTCAACATCGTAGTAGCTGAAGCCGAGTTCGTCCTCGTCGGTCTGTCCCACCCAAAGATCCGCGCTGGGCTTCTTGGCCGCTATCGATTCGGGAAGACCGAGGTGATCGGAGAGCTGATATACATGCGTCTTGTAGAGATCGCCGAGGGGATTGAGCGCGCTTGCCATGTCACCCCACAGGGTCGAGTATCCGAGCAGCAATTCACTCTTGTTGCTGGTGCCGAGTACGAGTGCGTCTTCGACGGCGGAGATGTCGTAGAGGATGGTCATTCGTTCGCGGGCCATCTTGTTGCCGCGTCGATTCTGGGATGCGTCGGGATGATGCTCGAAGTATGCATCGATCTGAGGAGTTATATCCATCTTGTGATGCCTGATACCGGTGGCCTCGACAACTTCCATGGCATCGGTTATCGAACTTGGGTTGGACGATTCGTAGGGCATGAGAATGGCGATTACATTATCCGGCCCCAGGGCTTCGGCGGCGAGGTATGTTGACAGCGCGCTGTCGATCCCGCCGGACAACCCGACGACTACGCTTCCCATGCCGATCTTCTTCGTCTCTTCGTAGATGAACCGTGTCAGTATCGGACGTACCCTCTCACACTCCAATTCCAGTCGTATCTCACTCGCTTTTAACATACAGACCTCCGAGTCAGGATTTTACCATAAGCCAAGCACAGTGGAGTAGCCAAATGAACATAATTAGGGACGGCCCCCAATGGCGCATTTTTAAGCTTTCAACACTGCTCTGGCAGCGG
>CBDVBS010000362.1:0-4365 GCA_965372275.1 uncultured bacterium
ATACGCTGTACGGGCTGACCGAAGAGAACAGTGAGCTCAGCTTCGCTATCGAGGAAGTTGAGTTGTTCTCAACCACTATCAACTCCGTATCCCGAACCGCGCAGTATTCGGATCCCGATCCGGATATCGAGCGCGGCAATGTTTTCGGTATCGTACGTGATATCGACGGCCCGGTGAAACATGCCCTTGTGATGATCGTCCAGGGCTGGCATTTCGCATTCGACTGGTCGAACGATGAAGGCCAGTATCTCATCGAGGACGCACCGGTCGGTCCCGGCAGGATCCTCTGTTTCGCGAAGCAGCACAAGCCGTTTGCCGATGGAGTGGTAGTGCTTCCCAACGACGCGGTGCAGAAGAATATCTTCCTCCACAAGTGCATCGACTTCGCCCTGCTTGGCGGCCTGGTGGTGGACGGGCACATGTGGCCGGTCAGGCATGCCAAGGTGACCTACCTGCATCCCAATATGCCGCCGAGGGTGACTTTCACCAACAAGTACGGCGCGTATGGATTCGGGCATCTGCCTGTAGGCCCGGGCAAGATCAAGATCGAGGCTTTCGGGTTCCATCCCGGTGGTGGACTTGTTGACCTGCATCCCGGAAAGAACATCAGGCACTGGCAGATTCAGCGCCTGCCGTTCGGTGGGATCGAGGGTGTTGTGAAGGGCGTTGGCCCCGAAGGCAGTGAACCTGTACCGCTTCCCGGAGCAACTGTACTTTACATCAAGCACATTGATGGCCTGCCCGAACCATTAGTCCTTAAGAGGATCACCAACGATCAGGGACGCTATCGCTTCAACTTCCTGCCCCTCGGCACATGTATGCTGAAGGCCGGTAAGATTGGATGGAGTATCGAGACGAAACCGTCATTTGTAATCGAGGATCAGTGGCACGTGGAGAATTTCCTTCTCAACAAGCTGCCCCCGGATGGCGGTGACGGGTAGGAAAATCATGGTGGGTTTGAAGTATTAATATAATTTGAGAGACAAGGTGGTTTGAATAGAATACAAGGCCGGAGGCAACCCCTCCGGTTTTGTTGTCCGGCATCGGTACGTCCCTGCCATAAACCCGATGCAGGCAAGATGGGGCTGTTGAAAAAGCCGAAAAATAGGGACTGGCCTTTAGAAATGGAGAACGTCACTTTCGAACTGCACATTATACCTGTTGCCCAACGCCTGCACTACTGAGGCCTGTCCCATTTTTTCGGCACATCTTTACTTTTTCAACAACCCCAAGATGCCTGCGCTACAACAAGAAATATTTTAGTAGTTTCTTTACTCATGTAACCCGGCATTCTGATGCCGGGAAATAAATCATATAAATCTAAACCTGGCTGTATTCATGAACTGAGGATTTGAGAAGATATGAAGACCACATTTCTGAAGACAGAAAGGTGCCACACGGAATGCAGACGATTTTTTTTCACGGCTTGTATAGAAAGCCTTCCTGAATACACTTGACACAATGCATTACATAGTATACAATATATTACAGATGAACCGGGAGGTGTGCCATGAGTACATCCATATCAGTCAGGCTTCCCAAGGGATTAGCCGAGCAGGTGGACAACATTGCAAGAGACACTGAGCGGTCGCGCTCTTTCATCATCCAGAAAGCATTGGAGTCTTACATCGAAGAATATGCCGACCTTCAAATTGCCCTCGACAGGCTCCATGACACTGCGGATACTGTAGTTACCACTAAGGAACTGAGGAAGTCCCTTGGCTTATAATGTTGTTTATAAGAAATCGGTTAGTCGCGATCTGAATAGATTCCCGAAAGCGGAAGCACGTCGAATCCTCGATAAAATTGAAAAGGAACTACCCAAAAAACCGAAATCAAACCCGGTTCTCAAGGGACGATTTGCCGGGCTTCGTAAATTCAGGGTTGGCGACTACCGTGTGGTTTATGTGATATTAGGCAAAGACATCATTATCCTGAGGATCGGGCACCGTAGCAGCGTATATAAAACTAAGACCTGATAAACGACACAGTTTTGTTGTCCCCTGCCGGACGCCGGTTTTCAGCCGGCATGAAGCGAACAGATTGAGATACGCCATTATTCTGAATACACCTGATTCAATGCATTACAAAGTCTGCCGGGATTTCCTCACCACCATTTATAGATCCGCAGGCTGTCCGAATCGTAGCTGTCGGTTGTGACGAACATATATCCGTTCTGGCATTCGACATCCATCGCATCGCCGCAGAGTTCGGGTAACTCAACATTAAAAACCGGCTCGAGTGTGCCCGGAGGGAATACATCGGCTATCCATACACCCTGTTCACCCGCGGCTGAAAAGAGGAATCCGCTCATCACGAAAAGCTCCCGTGGTTGGAAAGGCACGGGCTCATTGGCAACGATTTCCATATTTTGCGGGTTGGATACATTTATAACCATGATGCTGCTTAAACCTCCGGCGTAGGCATAATTGCCACGTAACGCGAAGCTTCTCAGGTCACCGATATACGGCATCTCCCCAAGTAATTGCGGGTTCAACGGGTTCACAACATCGTAAACCTGCAAGCCTTCGCCGGAGTATAAATATAGCCGATCATCTTTGAATCCCATTGGATGCGTTTTGTATGGTGTCGGGAATGTTGCCGCAATATGCGCTTCTTCGGGCGGGTCGATATCAATAATCAGCAGTTCTCCGTCCGATGTTACTACCGCATATCCATTGCCTGCGACCAATCCCTGCGAACTCCACCACGCGATGCCTCCGACAACAGCTTCAATTTCAGGACTCTCGGGGTCATCTACTGAGATTACAACCAGCTTCTTATTGACTCCAAAACCGCCCTTCAGGATGCATAATGAGTCGCCGTCCAGCGCCATGCCCATCACTATGCCATAACCATCGACAACCTTGATCGAGTAGACAATGTGCGTACGTTCGGGAGGACTGATGTCGAGCACTTTGAGAGATGAGTATTTGTCGGCGACATAGGCATATTCACCGTCGAGAATGAGTTTGTCGGCACGTTCAAGCCTGTCAATCTTGCGAAGATATTCCGGAGATTCGGGAAGCTCGGTATCATAAACACATATACCGCCGGGGTCAAATTCGGCGGTGTAGATATATTTGTCACCGCACGCAATATCACGAAGATTGCCGGTTCCCGGTGTATGCCCGACTACCTGCATGTCCTCCGGCGGGTCGATATCAACAACACTCATGCCATTAATGCTACCGGCACATCCAATATATGCGTATCCGTCAAGGATGCAGAATTCACGTTTTATGTTCGGGACCTCGACATTACCGATTATCTGGATATCCGAAGGGTCGGATATATCCATGGACACCATGCTTGAGAATTCATTACCATTATTAGTTATGGAATAGAGTGTATTCCCGGAGAATTCCATTTCACATAAATCGTGCAACTCTCCCGGTTCAATTTGCATCTCATTAATCAGGACCGGGTTCACGGGGTCGGCAAGGTCATATGTATATAGCGTATCATCGGCGATGTAATACAGGATGCCGTTATAAGCCGCCATGCCAAAGGGGTAGGGAGCTAATTCAATATGGTTTACGATAACCGGGAGAGGTAATGCTTGCAGGTCGATAACCTCGAGGAATATTCCAGTAGAGGGATCACCTTCCGATAGATTCAAACAATACAGATAACTACTTTCGCAGCTTAAGAACACCGGGTATTCTGTTTCAATTGTGCCGATCAAAGCCGGGGCGTAAATGGATTCAATATCCACAACATGAACACCGACTCCTAATTCGCATACAAATGCGTGATTCCCAATTATTTCAATATCTATCAGACCGGACGGTTCGAAGTAATCATCCTGCAATTGGACAAAGCCGGTCCACTTGGGAATTTCCTGATCGGATGCGTCGAAGATGTCGATGCCGTAATAACCGCGAACGGATACAAGACGGTATTCATCCCAGACAACGATTGTATGCGTCCCGAATTCGAGCCCGCCGGGGGTGACGTCCATTGGCGGCGGGAGGGGATTGATGAAGAAGTCGAAATATGTGTACGTGGCGATCGGTGAGTTCGAAAGCGCGGTGACGAGAAGCCTGTATTCGCCGAGTTCCACGCCTCCCGACGCGCCGGGGCTGAAGAATTCGGCGATGAAGTCACCTTCAAAGAACTCTTTCTCCTCAAATTCAACAATACCCGCCCCTATCTCGGTTGCATCAATGCTGATTGAGATTATATCCTCTTGCCAATCGTATGCTTCCAATTCAAGACTGATATTCGATCCGCCGTAGTTCACCGGGATTATATCGTTGTCAGGTTCTACTGTATAAACATCCTCGCAATTATCGGGCCAACTTGCTTCGACAACAAAACTTGCGTTGGCAAAATCGGGATTTTCGGGAAATGTAATTCTTA
>CBDVBS010000363.1:0-4363 GCA_965372275.1 uncultured bacterium
CCCGTCCGATGTCACGCCTATCGTGCCGCCCGCAACCATGTTGATCTCATTGATACCACCCGGGCCTAAGTAGAATAATTCACTTAAGAGGCGCCCGTCGCTGGAGAATCTGAGCGCCCACGATGTGGACAGTGTGCCCGATTCGTTTGCGATGGCGAGCAATATGTCGTTCTCGATTCCATACGCAAGCGCATTCGGGATGATTCCCGGATCGGCACCATCGAGGAAATTGAGAATCAACGATCCGTCTGAATCGTAGGCATCCAGAAAAGGTCCCCCGGGTGTAACCTTTCCGCCTGGCGAAAATGAGAACTTCGCCCCCGCGAAGTAGATCGTGTCATTCCCGGATGCTAATCCCGCAACGAGATAACCGCCGTCATATTGCGGCTTCGTGGTGAAAACTTCCGCATCAACGGGGGCATCGAGGGGACGGCGTATTATCGATATCTTATCCCGGTATATTCCATCTTCGGTCATCTCGATCTCACTGAGGTCGTGGTAAATGTATCCGTCGGCTATGATTATCTTGGACACACTCTCCAGGCTGCGTTTGCGACATTCGGTCTCGAATATCGTCAAATCCTCTGAAAAATCAGGTGAAACGCGGGTGATGCGTGCCTGGCCGGAATCGAGATAGAGGATGTATATCTCGCCTTCGCTCAGGGCATCGACCCATATCGGGCAGGCACTCAATTCCATGCCGGTTACAAGTTCCCCATCGAAGGTTGAATATTTCAGCAACAGGGGTGTGCCGCTCCCGGCGAGGTAGTCAAACAGGTTCAGTATCTCGGCGGGTGACAGGTCGGGATTTGAGGCATATGCCGCATCATAATTGACGAGGAACTCATATATATCCAGGCCTGAAGGGAGAACGATTCCAGCGACAACGATACTCGGTCCCGCCGCCGCAAAGGATATCGGCAGAAAACTCCCATCCTCCGTGTTCGGAAACTCCAGGGTCCATCGGGGGATACCGTATGAATTGAATTTTGCCAGACCGTGCTCGGACAATGCATATATGTCGTCGTTCTCATCAAAGGTGACTTTTTCATATCCCTCCAGGTTAAGTGTTTTAATTCTTTCCCCGTCGGCATTAAAAAGACCGCTGTGATCGAACAACGGGGTTTCACCTGATCTGGTTGTCAGCCTGAATCCCGCCTCTTCAGACAAATCACGATCCCACTGCTTTTCCCCTGAGACGCCTCGCAATAATTGGCCTCCCGGGTGATGTTCGAGTATGAGAACAGTATCGATGCCGTCATACGACCAAGATGTCTCCGCAAAAGGATTGAAAGCGGGTAATGCGGGGGTAGTCGAATCATCAGCGGAGTAGGCCGGTAGTCTCGCATCAAGTAATTGTCCATCTTCCGAGTAGAAATTAATTCGCGCTGAATTGGACCCCGCATCTATAATAACAAACCCTTTATCCGGCTGAACGAAGAATGCCGCTGGTAATATAAGGGATGATGGGTCATCGAAAATAATCGGGGTAAGTTCCAGATTTTCATCGGAAGCCGCAAATGAATGAGGGGTCTGAAGCGCGAGTAAAGGCAGTAATGCAAGAACTGATATACTTATGTAGCGGCAAAACAGCATAGTTATTTTCCCAAAGACGTACTTTCGTGTTGAAAGGCGTCCTCTTGTGGATTTAGCATCTTTAACATTATAGGCAAATTTGTCTCTCATATTGCGAAAATATTTCAAAGATGATGATTCAATTACATTTGACGATATTAAGGAAAAGGCTTAATATATTTTAATATTATAAATATTTCCGGACTTCCTATGGATTTAGCTTGAATTTAGGATTAGACGGCATATGGAACTATACGATTTTTTTAAGGTTATCGGCAAGCGGAAGTGGTTGATAATTATCATAGTTGTCATCGCTTTCGTGGCCTCATTTGCATCGACACGAGCTTCGAAGCCACCCAGTGAAGCTCGTAATGTGCTGCACTTCAACTTCGCCCTGCCGCAACAGGTGGATGTCCAGAACGACTACAAGAGGTTCCCTGTGCCTTTAGAGCAGTACGCATTTAACTTTGTTGCACTGTTCAACACCGAAAGTGTTCTCCAGGACGGCATTGACCGTGCCGGTCTCGAAATGAGCACTTTCACGTTGTCGAGGATACTTAATGCAAGCGTGCAGGTGGTAAAGGTCGGTTCGGAGGACGAGCGTACGAGCTTCATCGAGATTGTCTGCAAGCATTCTGACGGTGAAGTGGCGGTTGCCCTGGTGAACGGCGTTACCGACGCGGCTATGGAGCGATACCTTGAAATGCTGACGGGTTCCGTCACACGTAACAGGATATTTCTCGAAACCCAGGCAGACGAATATGAGCTTCAGGTGCGGAAGCACGAGGAGCGGCTTCGGGAATTTCTGATCACTAACCCCGGTTTCGGGCAGACGGACGATGACCAGTCGATCGCCACGCGCAAGGTACAGCTTGATTACAGCATGAATAATTTAGCCGCCGAGATAAGCGGGATGGATGCAAAGATCAGGATGACCGAGAAGGACCTGGTGGAATACCGGGAAGGAGAGATCACATATATCCCGCCGGCGGTAAAATATAGTAAAGATCTTGATACGCTGCAGTACAAACTTCTCGACATGCAGGTCGAACGTTCGCAGATGATCGGGCGTTACTCCGACAACCATCCTGTTATCAAGAGGCTGAACAGTGAAATTGGTAATGCCCAGGAAGAAATGAGAACCGAGGTTATTCGCTTGCTGGAAGAGGAACTTGAAGTCTATTACATTCAACGTAAGGAGAAAGCGAGTAACTTAGGATCTTTTGGGGGAAACCTGGATGATCTTCTCGCAGCTGTTGAAGAATTCGCGATCGAACGTATTGAATATAAGAGCCTTCTCGAAGATTTACGCATCAGCCAGGATATCTCCAGCCGTATAAAAACCACGTTGGCCGAAGCGATTATCGAGGAGAACAAGGTTCATGAAAGATATACGGTGGATGTCCTGGAAAGGGCTGAGACCGCTCGTCCACGCCAGGAACTTTGGTTCCAGCCGCGATTCAGGATAACTCTGTCGATAATCGGCGGCGTATTCATCGCGCTTGTGCTGGCGTTTTTCATTGAATATCTGAGCCTGAAAGGTATAGAATCTAAGAAAGTAGCGATACTGGAAACCGAGGATTAGAATTTCTCCCGGTTGGCATTGGAAATTCGTAAATTCAAAACGTTAGGATATTGGCAGGATGATGATTATGAAAATGCGAACATATATTTACTTAATATTCATATGCGCGGTTCTGATCCCCGGAGCCTTGCTGTATGCCCAGTCCGGGGATTACCCGGAACTGACGAACATCGGGTTCTCAACGCCACGCGGGGTCCTGGTGATGAAACTCACATTCGATGGTCCCCCGTCCATGGGAGATGTCGAGGTTAAGAGGATCAGCTATCCCGACCGCTATATAGTCGGCGTATCCCCCACCGCAAAGGCGAACGATCTGACCGAAGGGGTGGTTTACCAGGATATCCTTTCCGATGGCTCGCGCGGCGTTGACAGCATCGAATTCTATTATGATATCTCCAATGATAAGGTGGGCTTTTTAGCGCACCCGCGTGAAGGACTTGATATCGATATAGAAGTGATGGGCAATGTAGTGTCGGTGAAATATACCCGCACAACGCTTGAAGAGGGTACCGTAACGAAGAATACAAGGCGGACGCCGTATCGTGAATCACGCCCCGTTGAGGAAGGTAATGTTGATAATTATTTTAAACTTGATAAAGCGAAATTGTACTTGAGCCCGGATGCCGAGAGCATTATACGGGCCTATTTTTCAGAGAGTGATACTGATGTTGAATCCCTCGACAGTGAGGAGCTGCTTGCGTCGATTGAGGGTATGGAAGCCGCGACCGAACGTCACGCCGCCGGTGCTTTCTACCGTATCCATGTCGGCGACAAACTATTGATGGGTGTTGCCGGGGAACCTGAACTTGAGGTGGGCGTACAGGTTCGCCCCGATGGCTATATAAGTTTCCCGATTATCGGTGATGTGCTGGTTGAAGGCAAAACGACAGCGGAAGTGCGACGGGGTGTTAAGGCCTTGTTGCAGCCTTACTACAACTACGATCTTGTTGTCGATGTGTTGATAACGGAGTTCACGCCTGAGAAGGTCTATCTTTTAGGAAAAGTTTTCGATGCGGGACCGCATCTTTTCACTCCCGGAATGACAATGCTCGATATCTTCTCGACCTTCGACGAGAGAGATGCTGATATCACGAAGATCAAGCTGTTGCGCGGGAATGATGTTTACCCGGTTAATATGGAGGCCCTTCTCGCGGGGGAAATCCAGATGAACTACGAGCTTGAAGCGGGTGATTACATCGTCGT
>CBDVBS010000364.1:0-4359 GCA_965372275.1 uncultured bacterium
AAATTCAACAAGATCACCGTTATCGAAGAGGACGAAAACGGACTAAGTCATTTCTGGTTGGCATATACCGGGATGTTCAAGGGGGACAAGCTGATAGTCCAGCAGGTCAAGCGGTATATCTGTGATAGAAATGCCATGGTGCAGCGTTATGATATTCTGCCAAGGCATGAGTTTCCCTTCCCGAAAGAGTTACAGGAGATACACGAAAAGAAGCGAGATGCTTTCACCTTGGCTGCGGGTGATCTTGCCACCAAGATACAGAGGCTTGAAGAGAGCGGTATCGATCCGTTAGCCGCCAAGATAGACCAGCAGTTCCAGATATCGGTCCCATTGGCCTGCACGATATTCGCATTCGTCGGTTTCTTTTTCTCAATATATAACCCAAGGAAAGAAATTTCCGTGGGCGTTCTTTATGCTATTCTTATCGCTTTCATATACTATGTATTCATGGCGATCATCAGATCGCTTGCCAAGCAGGACCAGGAATTATTGCGGAACCCTTACATCGCTGCGTGGCTCACAAATGTGTTCTTTTTCATATTCGGGATCTTTCTTTTCACCAAGGTGCGAAGATGATGCTCCGTGATTACCGTTGCGTTGTTGAATTTACGTTTACGGTCAGTTACTAATGCGGGTTATGTAAATAATTAGTTGACATGCCGTTTTAGCGGCGGTACGCAGAGAAATATTGAACCAGGCGATGTCTTACAATTTATGAGAAACTTGTTGCGGAAACTGATTTGAATGGAAGCGATTTAAATATCCACGGGTTCAGAACCGGGCAAATTTTCCTGGCAGGATTCGTTATCTGCTTGGCGGTTTTATGTTTCCCGTCCAGGTGCATCGCCGAGGAAGAAGAGTTATATTTCCGGTCCGACCGTCAAAGGGAAATCACCGAGGAGAATATAACCATCCTACAGGGAAACGTGGAAGTGCATTTCCGGGAATACATCATCTGGTCCAGTGAAGTGCGCGTTGATGACGACAAGAAGGAAATCTATGCGGTAGCGGACGTTAAAATGGAGGGTGAGGACCGTGTAATGTACGGCGATGCCCTCTGGTATAACTACGATACCGAGCAGTTCCTCATGGTTAATGTAGTAGGGGTTATCTGGGTTTCGGATATCTCGGAGCCCGTACACTTCACCGCAAAGGAACTCAGGGGAACCCCGAAGGTGTTCAAGATGGTTGACGGCACGGCGACAACCTGCTCACCGGACGAACCGAGGGAAGTGCACATCCGCGCGAAGATGATCAAGGTCATGGAGGACAACAAGATCATATTTCGCAACGGGTACTTCTTCATTTATGACGTGCCGGTACTCTTTTTTCCGTTCTGGGTTTTCTCCCTGAGGGAAGTGCCTTATGAGATCAGGGTTGGGAAAAATGACCGTGACGGATTCTATGTCGAGGTTGACTGGCACTATCTCTACAAGAAAAATATCATGGGGACCATCATCGCCAACTACTAGTCCGACCGGGGCTGGGAACTTGGCGGGGATCACCAGTGGAACATACCGGGGCAAGGCACGGGGAAGATATTTTTCACATATCTCCGCGACAGGATCGCTGGTCCCCAGACTGTAATCAAGGTATCGCAGAACTTCAGGCCTACGAAGAATACAAAGATATCCTTGTCGATAGACCAGTCATCGCGCGACTATGTCTCATCCCAGCAGCAATCCACCAACCGTCTGAATTCACGGCTTTCGTTCAATCGCAATACGCCGCATTCAGCGTTCACTACAAGTGTGACATTGAACACCCTGAAGTCCAACACCGACTCGACCGACTTCCAGACGAACATGACATACAGGCACAACTGGAAATCCAAGAAGCTTATTTTCAACGCAAGAGCTAATTACTCTTCCAAGCACCAGACCGGGTCGGCGGCTGACCAGCGCCTGAAAACGACCTACGATATCAGCCAGTCAGGCATGAAAGGCATAGACTGGAAAGTCCTTTTCGATTTCACATCCGATCCCGATGGAGATAAGAAACTGAACGACTCCGGTAACTTCCTGGAGAAGGTGCCGGAAATTACGATGACCATTAAGCCGGAAGTGATTGGCTGGAACAAGCACAACCCGCTGGATATCCAGATGAAACCGATCAGGCTGGTTGGCGGTCACTATTTCGACCTGCGTGTTTCGGGCGAAATGCATGGCCTTGCGGGCAGTCTCGATACCGATTTCACCAAGAACGTCAAGCTCGATAGTAGCTCGGATATGCGTTTCAGCCTCGGATACAACCAGACCATAACATCCAACGGCAACGCCAAGTTTGTCTATAAACCCTCGATCAATTTCACCAAGAAATTCAGCAAGAAATTGAATATGGCAATGACATGGAACCAGGCGGTGGACAAGGGACATAACCCGTTCCCCACCTTCAACCGTTCAGGCAATACGAATAACATAAGCTGGAACATGAACTTCAAGAAGGGTAAGAAGTGGGATATGCGTTGGAACACGAGCTACAACGTAAAGAGCGATACATGGGGGAATTTCACCTGGACTACACGCTGGACGCCGAACAAATACTGGCGAGCAAACATGTCCCTCAACTACAGGATCGAGCAGAGCGAATTCGGCGACCTGAATCCGAGCTTCACATATAATAATAAGAAGTTTCTCAAGAACGATACCCAGCTTAATTATTCGATCAAGGAAGGGAAGCTGACACGTTTCCGTAATTCGACTGACTACGTACTCGGTAATGAATGGATTTTCCATCTCGATATCGAGCCGGATATCAACAAGGGTTTCTTCAGCGATTTCTTCAGAGGTGTTGAAATAACCAAGTTCAATCCCTGCACATACTTTAAACTGAGCTACCGTGCACAGCGTAGCGAATTCCTTTTCACATGGGGTGTCACGGCATTCCCGACGGCACAGTTGACCTTGGGCGAAGGCATGGATTCGATAGGAGGATTCGATCAGTTCGCATCATCAGGAAGTACGTTGGGTACGGGTGGAATGAACTTCGGAGGATATTAGCTTACCGAGTGGTGAACAGATTATGTCTAAGATAATAGCAGGATATTTATTCATACTTATAATCCTATCCGTCCTCGCCGGGGGATGCGCCTGGGAAAACCTGCCTGAGGAAGGGGTGCAAAAAGATTTCAGGTTGAAGATCACCATGAGGGTGCAGGGTACGATAGACAAAAACCTGTTTTATTTCTTTGTGTTCAATTTCTCCGGAGACTCTAACAAGAAACCGAAGCCGGAATTCGAGGATGACGAAAGGGGAATGTATTGGGATGCCTACTACATGTACGGCAACCCGAGACTTACGGGGAACGACTTCTACAGGGCGGTAGCAGGCATCACGGCGAAGGGATATAGCCGTCTCGACTTGCGCCCTCTTCCCAGTTACGAGATGATCGAATTTGTGCCAAACTCGAGTCCAAAGCCGGGCACGGTGCCACAGAATTTGAATTCCATTGTTCTCGAACTTGACTTCGGGAAAATCACGCCACCGAATAAGATCAATTTGAATATGATGGTTTCCAGTCTGCCGTTTGACAGGATCGATAATCCTGATGATCAATGGGATGCCCTGATCTATGACAGTTTCCTGTTCGAGGGAGTCACTCTCAACTTCTCGGGAACCGACACGGATTTCAACGAGGAAGAATATAAGGTCGAGGATGACGAAAATATTGGTGAAAACCCGCCGCCAAATGCTAACATTATCTCCTGGAGAGTACAGATCCTACAATAGGCGGTCCGATGCGCACAATCAACCGGTTAACAGGTTTCCTCACCCTTCTGTTTATCATTGCATTACTCGCATTTGCGGCATACTGCATATGGTCAGTTTACATACGTATCCCCAATCTCCGTGAAGATATCAGGGAACAAACAGCCGGTGCGGTGGCACGATGGTTCCCCGTCGGTGAAGGGGGAGGCTTCACTTATGATGTAGAAGTGGATCCCCTTTATGATATATGCTTCATAAAAAACCTCAATGTGGATAAGGGAAAAGGTGGAATTCTGGATGGAATTAAGTTCGCATCGTACCAGGTGACGATTGATTCCATGGAGATCGACTTAAAAACCTTCACCGAAAACCAACCTCTGAAGGTGATGGGTTTGCAGGGGGTCGAAATCAAGGGGGATATTGAAGCTGAAGTTATCCGGAATCACCTCACCCCGAAGGATTCCGGAATTACAGCGATTGCAATGGAGTATGACGATTTCACCGAGAAGACAACCATCACCGCTGATATTGCCAAAATCACGGGGATGGAGATAAGCATCACGGGCAAATGGGAGATCGAGGACGGCAAGCTGATTCTCGCGGACAGGAAGTACCATAATCCCGACGGTCCAGCCAGTATCGAAGTTGTTG
>CBDVBS010000365.1:0-4352 GCA_965372275.1 uncultured bacterium
TTTAAACATGCGGCCTGTACGCCTTAAAAATGTGCCATTGATAGCAGCTACCTTTTAACCGTGATTCCGGGTGCCACGCCCACGGACGTCTTCGGCCTTGGGCGTGTCATTGTTCATCACGATTAGCACGCCCAAACGCGAAGACGCGTGTGGGCGTGGCACCCCGAGGTAGTGTGATGGTGGAAGACACCTCCGGGTGGCACTGACAAGCGTCAAATGGACTACCAATCCCAACGGACGTTTAGAAGCTTGTCAGTGTTCCGGAACACCGCTATGCCCGAAGACGGTCAGTAGCGGTGGCACACGGAGAGAGATACATCAAGCACACGGATGAGGATCCCTCAAATTACCGGATGAGGATTTCCAGGGCTAAATGGTGGACATTTTTAATCCTTTTTTACTCTTTTGTAGTCTATAATCTGGGGGGCGAAAATCGTTTGCAAAATATATGTGCGGCAATTTGGCTGAAGAGCCTTAAGGGTAATACATATGTTCCATAACCTAAGGAGGCCGATTAAATGAAACTCCATTTCCTGTTGATCACAATTCTGCTTATCACATTGGGATTCGCCGGGTGCGGCGAAGACAAGATCAGCTTTGACCAAGCCCTTCCCGGTGAGGAAGCAAGCGAGTATGAAGCACTCGTGGATATGGAATTCTGGATGAACAAATTCGATATCGACGACTTAACCAAGGAGATGTACGACGAAGAGAGGATCCTGGTCGAGGGGGCCATCGATGTCCTCGGATATGAAAACCTCAGGCAGACCGAGAAGAAAGCCACGATTTCGGATGGCATGGTCTATGCGAGCAGCACGGTTAAATATGACGGCGACGAGGATGATGATTCGTTCTATGCATCGATGTTGGGGTGGGAGCCGGGTAATGCCGATCTAATCACAGGCTTCGACCCCGGGGAAGCATACGGCATCATTGCCATGGGGAATCCCACGGGATACATAGACTTCATTGTCCCCTGGGTGACCGACAGCGGCGCACTGAAGAACTTCCTTGGCGATATGAGCGAAGAGATGGATGAATTCGCCGAGATGAATCTTGCCTTCAATCTCGCAAAAATGACAATAAAGGGCTACTGGTACACCGCCCAGGAGGATTACTATCCGTTCTTCGGCGACGAGCTGGTGATTGCACTATATGAAAACAAGAACTTCATCGGCTGGGAAGATATGGCCTATGCTGATTCGTTCGAAGAGGGCTCACCCCTGCGGCTTATCATTGCCATCGAGACCGGCGAGCCGGGTATCGCGGATGAGCTGAAGGATGCTATTGATTACTACACCGATATGTTCGATGAGATGATAAACCCCAGGTATAGTTACTACGAGGATGAAGAGGAGGACGTCTTCAAGATAGAGACTAAGAAGGTGGGCGGCAACAAGATATATTACTTCGATATTGAAGATGCAATACAGATCGGCTGGACCGAGTATAAAGGCGCTCTCTTCATCAGCGACCTGACAACCCTTGAAAACATCGGTGATTACTACGATACATCTAAGAAAGTGAAGGATCTGCCGGGTGAATACAACGGTTATATGACCATCAATATTGACAAGCTGCGCAATGATTTTTTCAACCCCTTCGCCCGGGAAATCAAGGACGAGATGGAGGGGATGGAAGACTATGTGGATGAAGAAATTTACGAGATGTATGAGAATGTCCTCGACTACTTTGAGGATGGCGACCTCGGCACCATCCAGGTGATATCCGTCTTCGGGGGCGATGAGGTAAACGGCAGGTTGGTGATCACCAGGGATATGGCCGACCTCATGCTCTTAGGTCACGAATTCCTCTTAACGATGGTTGATAAGGAATTCGAAATGATGGAAGATTCGAGCTATATCGACCGCTATTTCGATCTGTACGGCAACAATTACAACGAGCTTCGCAAACTCCCCCCACCCGAATTAAAGGAACCGGGCGAGGGAGTCATGGAAGTACCGCAGTAATGATATGCTGCATTATGAGCGATTGAGGAGGCTAAAATGAAAGGGAAATATCTTCTCCCATTAATCATTATCCTGCTTCTTGCCCTCCTTCTACAGGGATGCGAGGAAAAGGATATCGAAGCCCGTATCAAGACGGAGGCGGAGGATTTCGTCATGGGGTCTTCGGAAGAGCCAGGGGATTCACCCACGGATGTATCCGATTACACTGCATTGCTCGATATGTCCGATTGGAGCAAGATGTTCGATGCCGACAACATCTCATCAATAGTGCCCGAAGAAGCACAACCAATGGTTGAAAAGGCAGTCGATGCCCTCGGCTATATGAACTGGGAGCAGACCAAACTCAAGGCGGAAATGTCGGACGGCAGGATACGAGTCCTGTCGAAAATGGAATACACCGGCGATGAGGAAGACAACTCCCTCAGCAGCTATTTGCTCAACTGGGAGGCCGGGCATTCGAAAATGCCATCATACTTTCAACGCGATGATCTTCTCGGCCTCGTCGCTATCGGTAATCCCACGGCATTGCTTGACGCAAAGTTGGGATGGCTGATCAACAGTGGATCATTTGATAAGGTAGTCGAATCTATTCCTCCCTTCGACGTAATTTCAGCCACGAAGCTCATGTGGAAAACGGCAAAGATGACCATCAAGGGCTACTGGTACACCGCGAAATATGACTACTACGACATGATCGGCGACTCCATGGCAATCGCCATATTCGAAAACAACTCCTTCGATTGGGAAGATTGCATGGATGCGGAATCTTTCCTGGAAGCATCACCCGTGCGTTTCGTGATAGCCCTCGAACTCGACGAGCCGGGACTCACCGACGCATTGAACGGGGCGGTCGAAGATTACATCGGGATCTTCGAGGACCTGATCTACCCCTACAATTACAATCACCGCTACGACTATAATCCCAGCGGACAACGCAGCTACGATGAAGATTACAGTAGCATCCAGTATAAAACGAAAAAAATATTCGGCAGGGAAATAAACTACATTGATTTCAAGGGAGCTATCCGGATTGCGTGGATGGAATACGGCGACGCGTTGATTATCAGCGACCTGGATACGATGGAGAATATCGACGATTACTTCAACCCGTCACAACCTGTTGACGAGGTCCCATACAAGTTCAACGAATACTTCTATATCGATCTGCAAAAGATGCTCGACAACTACTACACACCATTCGAGGATACGATCGACGACGAGCTCGACTACTGGCGGGAATACTCGGATGATCCCGTCATCGATATCGCCGACGAGGTTGCGCGTTCGCTGCGCATGGCAAGGCTCGGAGTCATGGAATTTACCGAGGTTTTTGACGGTGAGGAAGTTGTTTCGACATTGCTGATAAGGCAGGATGCGGCCGATTTAATGCTCATCGGGATTCAGCTCCTTGATGTCCTGATAGAATTCGGACCTGATTCGTTCGAACCGTCCACCGGCGCATTCAGCGGTCCCGATCCTGCACGCCCACCGGAAATGCCAAAGCTGGTGCCGGTTGAACCGCCTGGAAATATTGGGATTGGGAGAGGCCGGGATTGACCGGGCTTATTTGCCTGTGAATGGAGACGAAGTGGAGCAAAGCGATTTATTCAAAGGACGACGCGCTTTAGTAACTGGTGGAACACGCGGTATCGGATTAGCCATCGCGCGCAGGCTGATGATGGGCGGTGCCGACGTTGCGTTGAACTACCGGGATAATGAATCAAATGCATCATCCGTTACAGGGGAATTTGCCGCATCGGGACGGGGACGATGTGTCGCCCTAAAAGCCGACATGGCCAACGCCGATGATTGCCTGAAATTGGCGCGGGAAGCCATCGAATTCCTCGGCGGACTCGATTTTCTCATTCACAATGCCGGGCCGTTCGAGATGGGTACGGTTGCCGAAATGCCGGTTGAGAAAAATAAATATATTATGGATGCGAATTACACGTCCGCCTTCATTCTCACACAGGCGTGCATCGGGGAGCTGCGTAAATCCGATTATCCATCCATCGTTTATCTTGGAGGGGTGAATAGCGGTACGATCAAATCCAGATCGGGGATGTCGGCATATGCTTCCGCCAAAGCCGCGCTCGCGGTTTTGATGCGCACCGTCGCCGTGGAGGAAGGGCCGATGGGAATCCGCGCCAACATGGTCTGCCCGGGATTCATCGACACGGAGAGCTACGGCGATTCATTCAAGGAGAATTCCATAGGCAAGATACCTCTGGGTCGTTTCGGCGAACCAGATGACGTCGCCGCCCCGGTCTGCTGGCTGTTGACAAAGGAAGCGGGTTATGTCAGCGGTGCGATAATCGATGCGAGTGGCGGGTTGTGGATGTGATGAAGAAGAGAAGACACTGACAAGCTCGGTTGTTCCAT
>CBDVBS010000366.1:0-4349 GCA_965372275.1 uncultured bacterium
ATGAATGAACCGTCCTGTTCCCAAAGTGAGACCTGCCATGTAACATCACCGTTATCTTCGAGAACCGCGACCCAGTTGGAGTCTTCACTGAACCCGAGGTTGAATGCCGGGAAACATTCGATGTCGATCAGTGTCACATCGGGATCATCGAAGCCGTGTATAGTCGTAATATGGTGGGTCTGAGTTGAATCAATTTCATACATCAGGTTCAACTCGAAGATTTCGATTGCGGGAGTTGAATTATTTTCGAGGATATATACAACGGCGTTGCTTGTGTCGTATGAAACCCCTTCCGGGTCGCCGTCCAATGCAAGCCGTGTTGCGAAGTTGTCGTCCACCTTGCCGTCGATATTGCCGATGTCATCCTTCTCAAACATCGCATGATTGAATCTTGCATCGTAGTAACCCCAGGGACTTCGGATGGTTGCCAATCCGACTTCCGTTTCGACAGGCGGGTATGCGTCTTCAAGCAGGTCTTCGGTGATTGCCAATGCGCATAACCAGCCGCCGCTGCCCGGCATGTAATTAGCCGAGACATCGACCCATTTCAGGATGCCGTCATTCACCGGGGAAGAGATCCCGTTCTTGAGGGTGATGTAATTATTGAACCAGTATGCCCAATCGCGGTGAAGGTAGGGCGGAAGACCGCTTTCGACGGTTGACCCGGACAGGAAGATACCGGCACCGAAGGAGATCATGTCAATCGCAGCGAGGTCCGATTCATTCCCCCAGAGGTCATAATCGTCATAACCGGGAAATGGGCTGTGAAGGTTATAGAAAAGATATGCGGAGTCGCTGTAATCGAGCGGGTATCGATATATCCCACCGCCCTGTGTGTCGGGGGGAACCGGGTCTGAATCGGCGAAGTAATAGACACCGGCATGAATCGAATCCTCGCCGATTACGCAGAAGTCCATGGCGTCGGTATCCGGCGGCGGCTCGGGGAGTTTGCCCCAATCCACCAGGTTAAGCCCTGTGGTTTGTCCGCAACGAATACGGTGTAGGGGAACTTGACGGCGATCGGTTCGTTGTAGAGTGGATGCCCGCCCGGCATCAGGTTGAAAATGTAGTTCCCGCCATAGGTGGATTCATCGATGCAGGTGATCAGCAGCTCGATACCACAGGTTGAATCCGGTTGGATGTCGGCCTGGATATTGAATACGGCGGTGTGTGGCCCGCTTAAATATTCGAACTCCGCCACGGTTTCATCGAGGAGTTCCTGTGAGACCGATTCAACCGAGACAGCGTAATTGCTTGCCACGCCCTGCCAGTCGAATATTTCGATATCGAAATCGATGCTTCCGCCAGAGCTGCCCGAATCGGGATCGTAGTAAAGGGTATTGACGTTCTCTGTGACGCCGGTGAAAATCGCTTCGGCGGAATTGGCCGAGATGGAGAAGCTGTCGAGTCCGAATGGCGGATCGCCCATCGGTAGCCTGTAGTTGGCGTAAACGGCATAATTGAATACGAGAAAATCTATTGGCGACTCTTTCTCCACCCAGCTTAATTTGTATCTTCGGCTGATGCTGTTTCCCTCGGTGAATGCCCCCCTGAGGGAGACATTCATCGGGGATGAGAAAAAATCGACCACCGATTGTTCATTGCCGATACCGTCCGCGAAGTATTTGAACCCGTTGAAATGCTCGGGAAATCCTGCTTCGGCATCGGGTGTCCCCAGCAGCCCGTCCTTGTAACCTAACGGAATGCCGTCGAATTCGTCCGGGTTGAACCAACGTGTATAACCATCGGCGTTGAGCACATCGGGACCGAATACGATGCCGCGTACATCGAATCCGTTGAAACGCTTCTCGCCCGTGAAGATCGGGTGGGTGAGGATCACATCGACCGCAAGAGTTTGTTCTCCCGGTTTAATGACTAAGGAATCGAAGTCGATCTTCAGGCTGCTCATCGGCGGGGGTTCGAGGAAGCCGATGATATTCAGGGCATTCGAAGGATTTCGCTGCATCAGCGCATCAATAGTCCCGGAATTCCTGTCGATAACGACCTGCCATGTTCCGATACATGTAGTGCTGCCGGCATTTGTGGTGATACGTTCAGGTTGGGGATCCATGGGAGAACCCGTGAATTCCCCTGAATTGGAGCAGCCAACCAGGGAAGCGGCTGAAAGGAGGGAAATGAAAACTATGCTGAGTCTGAGCATCATTGCGTTACCTTGTCCGGGATATAATCCCGCGGGCGATGATTCTCCCATCACATATTTTAACAGATTTGATTTTTGCAGGATTTACATTACGATTTTTCTGACATTTCTTGCCAATGTAATTGACCCATATATGACAACTACTTGACAAGGTGGGATATAATATATAGTTTTGCAAGTAGCTCCGGGAGGATGACGTGACATGTTAAGACGGGTATTCCGGGTGGCGATACTTACCGCGGCTTTGTTGCTTATCACAATGCAGGCAGCCGCGCAGGGATATATTGAGAAGGAATACCGTGTGGAACAGGGACGCGAGACCCATAACGCGGAATTCTATACGGATTTCTTCACACTATTCTCCGAGGACGCCCTCAGCTTAGTTGAGGCCGAGCAGCGTGCCGCATACGATGTGCTCTTATCCGCGGCGAAGTTGATCGAGAAAGGGCATTACGAAAATGCCACCGACCACCTGGCGGTTCTGCCCGATGATATCGAGGCGACACTTCGTCCGGTCATCATGACCCGGGAGGATATGTTAGCCATCGATCCGATCAGGCCGTTCGCCGATCACGAGGCGCGCGGGGAGCTGATGAAATACCATCGTGATGTCTGGACCGCCCATCCGGAGTTCGCCGAGGATTTCAACGCGTTTGGAGAGGACCTGGCTAAAAGGGCGTCGCGTCGTGAAAAGATCGAAGGCGCGCCATATATTATCGAACATCTGAATGATTACGGCTTCGTCCCGAAGGAAGAAGGCGGGCCGCTGCAGGCATATCAATTTCTCTGGGTAAAGTTCAGTGCGGTTTCCAAGTTCGCCGACGTTTGTGATAAATTCGGGGTTGATTACGCGGATATTTCCGTCGAGGAATTTGAAGCCCGCGTGGCGTGGGGATTGGCTGAACGGATTTTTGCATCGAAAGAAGAAGCAAGGGACAGGGAACAGGGGATTTTATCGTGGACTGAACTGATTGAAACATATGTGCCGGAAGAGGAGCCGGTTGAGGAAGTCACTATAGAGGTTCCACCGATAGAGGAATATGCGGAGCCGGAAGATGAACCGGTTGTGGAGGAAGAAGTTCCCGAAGAGATCCCCGGGGAAGTACCCCCGCCTGTGGAAGAGGAAGAGGCGACCGACGAACCGCCATTTGAAGTCCTGATTAACCCGCTTTCCCTGTTTACGCCGCCGCCGGGAGTTGAAGCGGTTGAGGAGACCGAGACACCGGCCCCACCGGTGGAGGAAGAACCGTTGCCTGAACCGGAGGAAGAGGAAGAGGCGGAAACCGAACCGGTAATGACATCTACCGAAGTAGCCGAAGCAGCCGAGTCAGGACCGTTATTTACTCCCCCGGTCACCGAACCGGAAGTATCCGTTCCCGTAACCAGGCCGGTTATCGATGGAGAGCTTCCCGCGAGGATTGATGCAGTGCCCGTGCCGCCCGGTGATGTCAGCGGCGAGTTAAGGGTGGGTACTAACGCCGAGATCGGTTCCGCCGGGACATCAACGATTGTGGGTTCGATGGATGAGGATGAAGTCAGGCTTCGGTTGGCCGCAATCGCTGAGGATGCCATCGATAACGCAGCGGAGATGGGGCTTAAGTTAGGTTACAATGCACTCGATCTTGCCATGATGCTCATCGATGATCCGAAGCATGAAAGTGATGAGACGAGAGATAAACTCGATAAATTCCGTGGAAGCAGGAGCGAATTCCTTGCTGCGTCGGCACTTATCGATCGATATGAGCTTGAGCAGTTTTTGGAGATACCTATCGATATGATCGACGAGCAGATCATCGCCGAACTTCGCCGCCCATATGATGATTTCAAGACCAGCCCGTTGTGGGAGGAATACCGCGAGAACGAATCCGATTTCGATGATGCGTTCCTGAGGATTTCATCCGATTTTCGGGAGAGAAGGACCAGGGAGAGTATTTATGCGGGCGAGATGGCGGCCCTGGAGAAGCATATCGTAGAATATGAAGCTTACATGCTCGAATTAGAGGAACTCGTCGGGATGCTGAGTGAAGTATCCGAAGAGGATGATGGTGAATAATTTAGGTGGATTTGTACTGGGGGATGGATAGGAATGTTTTAGTTGGAATTCAACCCGCGGTCTGCCCGCGGGTTTTTTACTCATGTAGCCCGGCATTCTGATGCCGGGAAATCTTTTTGTAGAGCGGGTTTTATG
>CBDVBS010000367.1:0-4345 GCA_965372275.1 uncultured bacterium
GGTATTGGGTTTTAACAAAAAAAGGTATCAAGGCCTTAAGTTAGTGCCATTGGTAACTGCTATCTTTCAGCGTTAAGGTAGCTGCTATCTTTCCGTCTTCGGAAAGTAGCTGCTAACCTGTAACATACACCACAGTCAGCCCTCCCAAAGCGTCGGGCAGACCGTGCCACCCGGAATGCAGGCGCTATTCTTATAAGGCTTGTTGAAAATGCCACCTTAACGGGTAACGCATATAGTTTGGGTAGCGTGTATTGTTTGGGTAGCGCGTATCTATAGTGAGCGCCAGCGAACAATGATGCGCGCACATGACAATACACGCCCATTCTCGAAGACTCGAAGTGGGCGTGGCACCCAAACGATGATGCGCGCCCATAGTAAGACACCGCTATCAGCGAAGACGCTGAGTAGCGGTGGCACCCGGACAGAAAATGGTGAAAGTCGAGTGGAAGTCAACGCTACCGTAAGACCGGGATTGGCATGAATTCCCCGTCAAACCGGCGATAAGAAAAGCGGCCCTTCGGGGACCGCTTTTTCGCATGCAAGCATTTAAGTCTTAATCTTCGTTCTTCTCAAACAATGCGATCCTATCATCCGGGTCCATTCCCTCTATAACGAATTCCCTTAAATCCGAATCATCTTCGATCACGATAGGTGTTATGAATATAAGAAGCTCGGTGACATCTTCCTGGAACTTCTTGCTCCTGAACAATTCACCGAGTATCGGGATATCTCCCAAGATCGGGATCTTTGCAATCGAGGATGTTATTTCGCTCTGGATGAGACCACCGAGCACCATTGTCTGGCCGTTCTTGAGCTGCACGTCAGTCGTCATCTCCCTCGTCCGGAAACCGGGTATGCCGGCGATGGCGAGAGAATAGTCAATTGTTCGCACTATCGGGTTCAGGTTGAGCCGGATTGAATCGTTCGAACTAACGAGTGGCGCCATATTCAACTCAACACCGAATTCCTTGAACTCAACCACGTTGACACCCTGTTCGTTCTGGTAAGTGTAGGGTATCTCACCGCCAACCCTGAACTTGGCCACGCTTCCGTGGAGCGCAACCAGGTTTGGTTCTGACAGGATATTTGCCTTCCGTTCGGTTTCGAGGTAATCAAGCGCTATGTCAATGGGATCGTAACGTATGTCATTCATATCACCGTTGACAATCCCCGGCCTTACGCTCGTGTCAATCAATCCCCCGCCCGGTATTTCGGGATCGAGAATCGCCGATATGATGGAGAACGTGAAATCCCCGTTGTCCGCGCGCGCACCAGCCGAAACCTGTTTGAAATATTCGTCGATGGCCTTCTTGTCGATCTCGACCATACGTATCTTGACCATAACCTGCTTCGGGGCAAGTACTTCGATCAAATCGACAACCGAGGTTCCGAAGCTCGTTGCGATAGCCACGGCCCGGTCGCGCTCCAGGTCGGTGTTCACTGTTCCTTCAATAATCACCGTCTCACCAACAATGTTGACACTGACATCCTTCTCAGCAATAAGATCCGTCAGGATCCCTGTCTGAAGTTCGACATTGGCCGCGACCTCGATCCACTTGGTCTGCTTGAAACCTTTGGCTTCCCAGGTCATCAATGCACTCTGCCCTTCACCCTTAGCCGTTATAAGAATCTCCTCCTGGGAGATTACATTCACCGTAATTACTTCCGGGTTACCCACCGAAACCCGCTCCAGGCCGAATGTATTCATCACAACCATATCGCCTACTTTCAGATGGTAATCGGCGCCGGTGTATCCAATCGCCTGGGTGGGCATATTAAACGGGTCAAGCGGCATGAAAACCGGCTGCCTGTCCCCAGTAAATGACCTCTTTACAATTATGTTATCAGTATCCTCGCCAATCTCTTCGAGCATCGTTTCCACAACTCCGCCGAGCCCTTCCAGCCCCTCAACGACATCTCCCGCGGGTTCGCCAACCTCGAATGAGAATGTTCCTTCAACAACTTCGGTTTCATCACTGCTCGAAAGCACCCTTATCGGATTTTTCATATCTTCCGAGATGACGATCCTGACGCCATCGGGCAATGCTTCCTCGCGGTAATCCGTGCTTGCATTCAGACTCAGTATGAGCCTGTAGTTATCACCTTCGTATCCGAAGGTCTCATATGATGAAACAGGTCCCGAGGCCACGTTGATCTTGCCTAATGTCTGTGGAACGGCATTGCCGGATATCTTCCCGGTTTCGATCACAATCTGCCTCGGCCTGAATTTCTTGCTCACCTGCACCATATCCCGTGGGATTCCCCTCACGTCAACAGCGAGACCGTCATCAACCTTTGTGACCTTGAAGGGCAAAGGCTTGGGCTTTGCGGTTTGCACGGGGGGACTTGGGGGAGCTGTTTCCGTCTCGATAGCTTCAACCGGTTCACTATCGAGGACTTCCTCGACCGGTTCGATCATCTCAACGGGCCCGGCTTCGATAATTGGATCATCGACAACCGGTTCATCTTCCTCAATGACTTCGACAGGCTCCTTCAACCGGACATCGCTGATGACTTCGCCGAAATCAACGACCAGCTTTATCCCTTCTTCGGACCGGGATATCCGGGCGGGTTCGCTGCCCGAAGGCTCCACTACCAGCCGCACGATATCAGGATCGAGACTGAACTGACTTATGCGGACAGCGAAAACGATATCCGATGAGGGTTTAATCTCAGCGAGATATCCATCGTTGTAGAGCAGCCGGGAATTCTTGAAGTCAAAAACAAGTCTCTCCGGGTTTGATAAGGGAAAGAACCTGTAGTCAAGTTCCCTGTCCCCTGCCACCTCTATGCGTCCTGACTCGATCACGACGAGGTCCGTTATATTGCAGACCCCTTCATCGGCAACGGCGCCCATCACCGGGAATATCAACATAACCGTTGTCAGGATGATCGACATTCCAAGGATCGATTTCACATGTGATTTCATCATTCTCTCCACCTTCACCCTCCCTTACTGCCCACCGTATGGTATGGAATACATGCTATTGAATCTGTATCCGGTCCTCGGGAAGACCGAGTACCTGGAACTATATAGGCTCTCCGGGACGGTAATATCTTCAGATTCACCGCCATTGATCAGCTCGACCGTCACTTCTTTCGGGCCGGGAACAAGATCGGGTAGCCAGGGCGGCTTCTGGATCACTTCTCCGCCATCCCCGTTATCCTCGATGGCATAGAGCCCCTTAAGCCAGTCTTCCCTGGCCTCTTGCTCGCGCCTGCGGCTTTCATCCAGGGCAGCTTGGGCTTCATTCTTGAGATCCTCGCGGGTTGGACGGTAACGGATTACATCCGAGATGGTAACTCCGAGCGTTTGCGGAGCGAACTTCTCGTCCAATGGACGCAGGCTCAACCGGATGCTGGCATTCTCACTGACCAGGGCAAGGATCTCGGCTTCATTGGGAGTAACAGCCAATGTTATGCTCTTTGATATTCCCGTGCCACCGCCCTCGTCAATGTCGGTGCCGATATCCGTACCTACCGCGGCCACGCGGATATCAAGTAGAATGGTTACCGTGGTCGGGGCACCGACTTCATCGTTCCCCTCGAAAGTGGCAAGCACATCCACATGGTCACCGGTCTTGACATTTCCACCGACCGCAACGATCTCGGTAACACCTATCGTCACCGCCCTTTCGTTGGCGTTCAGGTGCAATGCCAGGTCCCCGATCTCGTCCACTTCCTTGAACTGGTCGGGGAACAGTGGTCCCCCCTCGATGATGGTCTGGGTGCTGACCTTCCCGAGAACCTCATCAAGTTCGGTATATGCATTTTGGGGGATGTATTCAACCGGCCTCTCGGACTCGGTGACCATCCCTTCCTTGATCACTTCTCTTACTTGGATCGTACGCGCGGCAATAACCACGGTGCCGATTTCTGACTCCTTCTGCGCATACTCTTTCTCGATGGATCGCATGTATGCGTAGACGAGGACCACGGCGATGATCCCAAAGATGATAGCGATCAATAATGGCTTCTTGTTTGCCATCCGTTCAACCTCACTGAAGAATCTTCTGCATAATACAAAAAGAGGGTACTCCGCTAAACTCAACTTTAGCATCGTCCCTCTTCCCCGGCTAAAAGGAGAAAACGATCTAATAGCCTTGAATCAAATCTAATTGTATTAATATTATCGGCAAAAGTTGAACAAATTTTGCTTCCTTTCAGGTTTATATGGGTTAAATAATATTAATCTTTTTTGGCGATGACCCTAAGATGTGAAGATATCCGCTTCCTGAAACCCTCACATTCCATAATTGACCGCATATAAATTAACCCGCGAAGATTAATCTTCGCGGGTGGAAATCAACACAATATTTTACTGCTGTCACATCCTGAACAAATG
>CBDVBS010000368.1:0-4344 GCA_965372275.1 uncultured bacterium
CGAAGACTCGGATAGCGGTGGCACACGGAGAAGACACTGACATGCTCGAAGACTCACAAGTCAGTGCCACCCGGATAGGCCACCCGGATAGTGCCATCCGGAGAGAGCACGGGCAAGCTCCGAAGACGTCACTTGCCCGTGGCACACAGATAGTGCCACCCGGATAGGCCACCCGGACAGTGTCACCCGGATAAGGATATTGATGCTATATGGGAATTCCGTTTCAGTTTGAGATTCCCTTGTTATATAATGGCAACCATGGATGAAGCGGAAGTAACCACGGGAAGGAAACGGCCCAGGCGTTTCAGACGTTCGAGGGATGAGCGTATTCTCTCAGGCTTCTGCGGAGGGCTGGGGGCATATTTCGACATCGATCCCATACTCATCCGGCTTGGCTTCATAGCACTGTTCCTTCTCACCGGAATCGGTCCGGCGTATATTGCCCTCTACATAATCGGCGCGATATTCACGCCACTCGCACCGAAGGAATAGAAAAGATTGCTCTATAAGAAACCCCCGGGGATTCCGGGGGTTGTGTTTACAGTTTAAATTCGGGTCAGTTTCGCCATCCCCAACTTGGCGCCCATTCATCTTTGTTGTTGATCGTACGCGGGAACAGGAAGTCGGTGTTTCCATCCCACGGAATAGACCAGAGGTTGAAATATTCATCATCGTCCCATGCGAAAATTATCTGGTTGCCGTTAGGGCTGAAGCAGGGGTCAACCTGGTCGCGATCCAGTCCCTCTTCCAGAACAGGGAGAACATAACCGGTGGCCACCTCATATTTATAGAGATCGAAATCACCATTACGTTTCGATGACCAGACAATATCTGAACTGCCTATCGGTCTGCCATTGGACCATGTCGGATGAATGTCATCTTCAGGGTCATACGAGAGGCGGAGCAAGCCGGAAGTGGGCAGCGGGTACACCTGAGTGTATTGCTGAGCGTATATCTCAAAATTGTCCCATGCGACGTAATTTGAGGCCCATGAAAGGACAGTAAAACTACTTGAACCTTGATATATGCAGGGGTCTATATCATCCACATAGTTCTCAGTGAGACGTATCACATCAGGCAGGGGGCCGGAGTATGGCTCATCCAGATCCATAGCATATATTTCGGCGTAATCGCTGTCTCGATAGGAGTAGAATACCAGGTCAACTTCGGAAGCATTTGAGTTATTGGGGTAGCCTGGATTCATGCAAGCGCCGAAATCGCCAAATTCATCATTTGTGAGCTGTTCCAGGGAAGTTGGGTCTCCATCGATGTCTATTCTCCATAGATCGATCTGCCCAAGACGGTCCGATGAGAACACGACGAATGCTTCATTGCCGTCCCAACCTATCGTCGGACAGTATTCCTCGGTTTCAGGCCAGTCAACAAGCTTGTAAGTCGTTCCGCCTTCATAGAAGTTCCTGATGTAGATATCGGAATACCCGTCGGTGTCCCTCAGGAAGGCAATCACCGCATCCTTATGACCAGTACCACCTAAGCCACCGCCATCAAAGTGGTAAACCGGGAAGTTGAACCGCTGGTAGAGATCATTCACCTGGTGTGTGGGCTCATCACTTGCCGCCCTGAACCAGAATTCATAATAGCCTTCGTCCACATCGTTGATCTCTTCTGATGTGTAGAACCATCTTTCGGGGGGGCCAGACGGGTCGGGGAACATCAGGTGCCAGTCCTCATCCCCGATAACGGATGGCGAGTAGCAGCTTACTTCATAAACATCGTCCTGCCAGTCCCAGACATCGCAAGCGATGGTGAACTGATTGTAATGAGTCAATTCCGCCGTGGTGTAGAGTTTGCCCATGTAGTCTTCATCTACTTCATCATCAAGGAACTGGATGTTATTGATCTCGTAAGGCTCCCTGCAATGGTTGGGCCAGTTGACTTCGAGTATATAGCTGAGATAGCTTGATTCATCTTTCTCAGGGTTAATCCATATCCAGACCTCCTCCATTTCCCAGTAAGGGTAAGGGAGCAGACGCCTGTTTGCGATATCGTCCTTACCCATCGCGATGAACGGGTTGACAAAATTGGGGAATTCATCATCGGGGTCGAAGAGCCTTGTCCAGCTATCGGCATTGACTATTTCAAAATCATCGGGGAACAGGCTTGTCAGGAAAATGACCCTCGGATCCCATGGTGAAAGACCGGTGGGGTTCATGAGGTATAGGTCGAGGTAGAAGATATTTTCTTCCGGATCAATGTTGTAGAGCCAGAGATAGAGGCACTGGGAGTCGGGACATGCCGGATCGCTGATGAAGCTGGTTATGTTGTAGTGGGGTGAAACGGTACGGTTTAAAGTGCTGTATATCTTGCCGGATGAAGAATCGATCTCAATGTTGTAGACGCCGAGAGATGTATGCCCCTCATTGAATTCGGGGATACGAAGCTCTACATCATCAGGCTGAACCGGGTTATTGTTTCCTGAACCCGAACAGCCGATTGTCAAGAGGAGGAGGGCAATCATAAGAGGAATCAAATAATTTCGCACTGGTTTCGCCTCCGAAATTGGGAAATTTCAAATACTTGTGTCAATACAAACAAACTCATACAACCCGGGACTGCGGAGTTGTAGAGATTTACACCTATTTCATATGATTTTATCACAACGAGGTAGGTCTCACAATGCGGCGCGGTTACAATCGGTTGATAAAATCAGGCTCAGCGTATCGACCTGCTTGAGAATATCTCGTATATATCTCGTACGCGGACGAATTTCGGCTCCCTGCCGGCATCCGCTGCTTCCGCAAGGATATTCGCGATGTTCCGTTTCACCGTATCGATGCCCGGTAAGATGAGCTCATTGCCGTCGCCGCCGCCGACTATGAACGATGGGTGGATTACCGCCACGATGAACCGGCTTTGCTTGATCGCATTTTTCAGTCCCGGCTTCAGAACATCCGGGTTGAAGGTCAGGTCGAGGTATCGTCTCAACGGAGCCTTGTCATAAGAGGTCAAGGTCTCGACCATCGTGAATGGTATTTCGAGCAGGTTCAGGCTGCCTCCCGGCATTCCGAGCGAGCCGTAGCCGAATCTTGACGGGTTATATGGGTGAACCGGCGTTTTCGACCAATCGAATGAGCGGTCGCTGTCATTCCTGACTCGGCCGGGCATAGCGGTTGAATCGGTTTTAAGCCCTACTTTGTCGAGGGTGTTCATGGCGTAATTCGTCATTCTTCCTTCGCCGATACGTGAGCTGGTGATGAAGAATGTATCCATAGGCAGTTCCACATAGCAGCCCTTGATCTGCCGCTCGATTCCCGGGGCGTCTATTTGCGGCGTCCATAAGCTTCCCCTGAGGCGGTAAAGATGAGGGTGCCATCCGATCTCATCTCCCACCTGGGACGCTTTCATCCAGAAATCCCTGTAAAAATCAAAGAGGTAATTTGAGCGGTCGAATTGATATTTAACCTGGTCGTCGGCACGTATGAAGAACGTAAAGCATATCTCTTCATTCTTGAATTCCTTCCGGATTTGCTCATCGAGCAGTTGACATCCCTGGAATACGCGCTCGTAGTTTTTTCCGGAACGCGTGGCGAGAATGCCGTCGCAGAAATCGACGGTTACGGCAATATATTGATTATTCTTCGCGTCAGGCGACATACCTTTCCCCAATCAGTACTTTCTTATGCAGCGGGAAATTATACACCCAATTTTACTCTACGGGGCTGTTCCTGAAAAGGTAAAGGCAGAATTCATGCTGTAGATAATCGTGGCGACGCACAACACGGGGTGTCAAAGACTTGGCGAATGAGAATGCGGCTTCCGGGTTGAAGTAATATAATCGCTCCTCTTTGAAGTCGACATTATCACCCATCATGTCGATGGCAATCCCCTTATTGCAGCAGGTAAAAGCGATCTTGATTATATCCTTGACGAGTTCGAAGTTATCCTCGTGCATCAGGATATTGTTGAATGCCTGGGAACTCACAACCCAATCGAAATTCTCAGTCGGGGGTTCTTCCTGGATATCCCTCAGTTCAAACCGGGCGGATGGATGTTGCAGGCGGGCAATTTCGATAAGGCCGGGGACGATATCGCAGCCGACATAATCGGGTTCTATACCTTCATTCAGCAGAAACGAGAGGAAATCGGCGAATCCGCAGCCAAGGTCGAGCACCTTATCACCGCTTCGGATCCCGATCTCCATCAGGGTGCGGTAACGGGCCGACTGCTTTTTATCACTTCCCGATGCTAAGGTGCGCACATCGTGGCCATATTCCTGAAGGCGCTTTTCATACCGGGCGATGATTTCATTCTTGTCTGCTTCGTTCACTTTTTTTTCTTTGAGCCTCTAAGACCAATTCTCCTTAAGAAAGATTAATTGAATCG
>CBDVBS010000369.1:0-4336 GCA_965372275.1 uncultured bacterium
GTCGACGATACTAATTAAGAAATCCCATGTATCTACCCAAAGGAAACCGCCAGAAGGGCTGAATTTGCATAGAAAGGCGTCGCTATCACCACCGGTCATAGTGCGAGGCTCATATCCGGGGCCCGGGTCAAAATCAACCGTTTCCCGAAACCTGCCGGCTAAATAAATACAGCCTGAATCGTCGAGGTGTATGGTTCGTGGAATATCGTTCGACACGCCGCCCAGGGTGACCGTCTCTACCCAGGTGCCCCCACCCGTGAATACACTGCCATAGATATCCTTATCACCATTCGATTCCCTCATCGCTACCCCCGGGCCGGGATCGAAATCGAGTGAACCATAGAAATACCCTACAACAAATGCATTGCCATAGTTATCAACATCGACACTGTAAGCCATGGTCCAGCCGCCGGGTCCGCCCCAGGTTCCCGCCCACAAGTGGTTTCCGTGAGAGTCGAATTTTGTGATAAATGCTCCGCCTTCGTGGATATCCTGACCAGGGCCGGGATCAAAATCGCAGGATTCACCACAATTGCCAACAACATAAACACTGTTGGCTCCAGATGTAGCAATACAATCACAAATATTTTTTACTTCCCCGCCAAATGTACGATTCCATAAAAAGTCGCCACTCGAATTGAACTTGCTCAGGAAGACATCCTCGGAAACAGCGGTACGTTCAGCCACGCCGGGTCCCGGATCGAAATCAACTGTACCGCTGAATATACCCGCGACGTAGACATTATCCGCATCGTCCACTGCAACGGAGTGGCATGTACACTTACCAAGATTGATATCGCCCCACATAGCACTCCACAGATGGTTACCGTCCGAACCCAATTTACACAGGACTCCCCAGACGTGCTGCAAAAAATGGCATTGATTGCCGGCAACATATACATCCCCGTGTTTATCAACGGCCATTGAAAGCTCCGAAGAAATCGGGCTGCCTTGATAGTTGGAAACCCACCCCTGGTCAGGAGTGGGGTCTGAGATTGTAAAGGTATGCATGAAATAGGAGGAAACCGCCTCACCGGGGAGAAGTCCCTGGTAGCCTGTTTTTTCGCTTACGCATTTGAACAAGATGTAATTAATGCCGTTCCGCGTAAGTTCTGACCCGTCCAGATCGAATTCGAATGTTGCATAACCGGGTACGACAGACGATGGAGTCTCAATAATTATTGGCGGAAATTCCCATAAGAAGCGGCATTCAAGGCTGTTCGATCCGGCATTGAACCAGTCATAAACGTCCACGGAGAAATGCGCCGAACCACCGCACGCACCGGCGGGATGGTCTTCGTAATGCAGCGTGTTGGTAACCTCGTTCACCTCAATTCGGTAAGGCTCTACGCGGTTTGCCTCTTCGGGGAAATCATCCGGGATCGTCCATGGCGGAAACCCCTGGGGTGGTTCCCAGCAGGCATCTACTGCATAATTGAAGTACAACAGGTTCGGTCCCGTTTCAATTATGTAACGCCGGATATTTTTCTTTCCCGATGAGAAGACCCCCCGTGAACCTGTGGACAGGCCGGAGATATCTTCGTTGGTGGAGAGCTCATCGGCGAAATATTTATATGGATTAATAATGCTGTTGTAATCAGCGTAGAAGTTCGGAGTGCCTAACAGGCCATCGGTGTAACCTTGCCCAGGCGTGTGCGGGAATTCCTTCGGATTCCACCACCGGGAATAACCATCCGGATTAAGCAGACGGACATCCCCGCCCCCGGCCATTGTAATGTCTTCGTCGAAATCCGTCATCGTCCCTCGGGATATTACAATCCCGCACACATCGAATCCGGTGAATTCGGTAAACCCATCCAATGGATGGATAATTCCGATATCAACCTCGACGGTGAAATCCGTGAATATCAAACTCTCAAGTGTGAGGAATATGAGCGGCGGAGGTTCAAGGAACGGAAGGGCATTGAGATGCAAATTGCCCTGCCGAAGCTCCGTGAATTCGAGAGTCTGTTTCACGGGGTCCAGCGTGAATTGCCACAGGCCTAAGCATTTATGGCTGCTACTGCTCCTCAACTCGTTGGGTTCAGCCGGCAGCACGGAAACCGGACTCGAGCTTCCATTGGAACATCCCCAGCTAAAAAGAAAGGCAGCAAAAATAAATGGAATTAAGTACCGCATCTGGCCCCTCCTGATACAGCTCACATAGCTCATTATAGTCTGTCAAGAAATATAGTTCAATGGATAACCGATGCACCAGGAGAATCGTCAGATTTATTCCCGGCTACATTACTTTGGCCGAGTTGACGAGGAGCGGTTTACATGGTAATCAAAGTATATAAGAATTAAATGCAAGGAGGTGGGGGAATGAAGGGAAGCGCCGATTTTGCCCCCCCCCCGCAATGGAATATCAAACGTGGGAAGGGCTCTTTTTTTCGCCCTCATATTAAGCATGTTTCTTCTGCCCGGATGTAAATTCGGCGGCAACCCCGCATCACCCGATAGCACAACCCCGGGTGTTTCACCGGATCCGTTCATGCCGAACCAGCCGGGGACACCGCTGGATGATTCGAGAACCGGCGGGCAATCACCCGAATTTGATAACAAATCATCCGTGCCATACCTGGAAATGATCGGGCCGGAAGAGATTATCAACTACGAATACGCGAATAAGCGCACGGTTCTTCAAACGCCGGAATTCCGTGTGAAGCTGCACAACTTCAGCGGGAATGCCGATTCGTCGATGTTCATATGTTTCATCGACGGTGAAAAGGTACTACCATCATATGCTCCCGCTGAGAAGGTTGTCTCTTTCACTCCCGATAAACTGCTTGCTGACGGGAGCCACGAGACTATGGTGGCGTTTACGGGGGCTAACCATTTAGCATCGGCGGGATTGTCGTTTGAGGTATGCACCACGCCGCCAAGTATTACTGATGTGATGCACCAACCGGACAAGGGAAACTTCATCGTCTGCTTTGACAGACAGATTGAATCAAAGTACGCCCTCAACCCTGACAACTGGGAGATCAATTCGGTTTCCGGTATCTTTGCATCAGCAAAAATGGACCCCCATAGCGGGGGTACTCGGGTGATCCTGAAAATTGCCTCAAAGGAAGATTTGCCTGAAATCGGCCCGGGTGGGTACAAGATAGGATTTTATTCGATACAAGGCTTTACGGAAGGTCTAATATCTCCCGTGCCGCTATGGGGATGGGGGAACCATGGGGGGGAATCCGATGGAGTCGGTCTTAGAACCGGCCAATCGGGTGATTGCGAGGATTGTGAAGCCATCAAGATAGGCGCGGAACATTGGAAGCACGTATCAAAGCAGACCGAGCACCACAGGCTCGCTTACGAGTTGGAGGAAAACCCTGATCTCTGCCCGATAATGGTAGTAGCATCATATCAGTACTCAGTCATCGCCAATGAACCTTTCTATGATGAGCGTGATCCCCAGGGTTCATTCTGGAAGGATGAAGATACTTGGACCTATGGTGATTCGGGAATTTGGACTGAAACCTATATCATCAATCCTACTCCAAGATGTAGATCGCATATGTATGGAGGAAGTGAAACTATAAGCGGGCTTGTTTATGACTTCTACGCCTTATGCGGCGTTAACCCGGAATGGGTTCTCATCGACTCAATCAGCTATGGCAATTTCCAGGGCGACATCGGGAATCCGTACTTCTACGAAACGCCTCAGATAATGACCGGCGCGGAAACGGCGACATGGCTGGAAGACAGTAAAGATGCATTCGATCCCGAGCAGGTGCACGCGTCTGAATTCTGGGACAATATCCTTTTCGAACTTACAACCTATAAGTGCGATTTCTATGTGACAGGCGCGACCTATGATATGCATGCAAATAATGGAAATTTCGCATGGAATGTCGATGTGCTCCAACCGGATGGTTCATTTATTATGTCACTGATTCCAATGATATGGCCCCCGCTGCTGGTAATCGACGAATATGACCTTTATCATGACGAGAAATACCCTTGGGTGGGAGAGGACTGCAGTGGTTCTGAAAGGGATGAAGATGGTTTCTGGAAATATGAGATCTGGTATGGATACATGCCCATGGTGTACTATGCCCCGCCTGATCCGCCTCTCGGCGTTCGTTTGAGAGCCACCGATTGCTGGGAAAACTGGAAGAGGTCGGATAATTTGATGGATGAATTCACGGGTTCATGGGATGTCAAGAAGCTCTCGTTTTATGAAGATGTAGCCGGGACCTTAAAGGAATTGACATTCTGCGATTCACCTTTAGTTGACCGTAGCAATACAGGTAGTTGTCAGCTTAACCTTGCAGCTTGGGTTGAAATTGATGATATCGCCTATTCGCCAGAATACATCGAGACCTATGTTTCC
>CBDVBS010000370.1:0-4334 GCA_965372275.1 uncultured bacterium
GTTTCTTATGAAACGTTAGGGTGAAGTGTGCGGCACCCGCCTGATGGGGAAAAGCCTTGGCAAACGGAGCTGATATCAGTGCTCTCATCCCTGAACAGGTATTCCCGATATTCCGCTGAACCATTCGAGAATATCCAGTTCCGCATTATAAAAAAGGTCAAGTATCTTCCCCGGGGATTTCGCGCTGAATTTCGGTTTTGTAAGCTCGCCCTCAAGGCTGAAGTCGAGGATAAGCTGGCCATCGATGCTCTTGAGCATTCCTATCCATTGCCTGATGCTGGGCATAAGCAGCGCCCTCTCACGTGGGAAGCTCATCTGGCCTACCAGGTCGAGTTGATGCCTTACATCAACAGTGCCACGGGCGACCACGACGAGTTCATCGCTGCTCAGCAGGAGATTGACGATCGAGATGACCCCTTCTGACGCCTCGAAATCGACGCGGAGGGCGTCGTAGCTGAGACGTTCTACATATGTCGTCTCCCTCGTCAGGAACGGTGAACGGTAGGACCCGCCCTCGGATACAAAATTGCCCATCGCTACAAGCGCCCCGGCACGTTCCAATTCGCCCCGGCCTTCGAAATGCCCTTGGAAATCGCCGGTCGCTTCGGAGAAATAAAGTCCGATCTGCTCGATGTAGCTGTTCACATCAACACCGGCAAAATCGATCTCGAAAGAGTATGGTGAACGGGGCTGATCGAAACGTATCTCTGAATCGAGGTTGATCAGGCCGCCGTATGCCTTGGCGGAGCAATCCCTGAGCGTTAGTGCTTCGCCCTTGTATTCGAAGAACAATTCGGCTGACCCCAACTGCAGGTTCGCGAGACGCCCGGCAGTGAGGAAGATATCACCATTGACACTGATCGCCTTGAAGGGCCCCTGGATATTTACTTTGCAGTTCGCGTCACCGCGGGGAAGTATCTCCGATGGCGTGCCCTTGAAGACCGGCTTCAGGAGTTCACTTACTTCCAGAAGGTTTACGCTTTCACCGGAGAGATTCAGGTCGATATCCTTCGCGTCGAACGGGTCGATAAACCCCGATACATGCAGTTGCTTCTTCGCGAACACCGGCATGCCGACGAGCGAACTGATGATGATTCGTCCTTCCTTGCTGAATTTACCTTCCCCTTTGACTTTGCGGATCAAAGCCTGCACCGGGGTGGCGCCGCCGGCGTGCCAATGGAATTCGACGGAACCCCTGGTGAGGGTGATATCGACATCACTCGGCATATCAAGCGGCCCGGATGCTTCCCCGCCCTGCGCCTGTGCAGTGGAGAATGCAGGCAGTACGAATTTCCCATCTTCATTGATGGTGAACACGGCATCGAAATCATCCATGGTGACATTGGACGGATAGGGCTTCAGCTTCAGTAAGGATGGGAATGACAGATCAATATCAATCTCACCGGCCCTGAGTAATCGCTGCTCGGTGGGATCGTCCGACGGGAAGATGATGATGTCTTTGACTTTGAAACCGAAAAAGAATTCGCCGCGCACTTCCCCGATTTCAACTTTGCCGCCCGCATTGGTCCGAACAATCTCCTCGACCTTCCTCGGGTTGGCTTTCAACCAGTAGAAGAATCCTATGTCGGCGATAATGATGATCGCGATCAGAATGACAACTGACCATGACAGGAATTTCAATATTTTCTTTGCGATTCTCATTTTTTGTTAAAGGCACTTATTATATGTCCTCGGGCAACCGCTGGTCACTTCTCAAGAGCCCATCATTGTAGAAAGACGTATGATGCACAACTCGAGTGCGATCTTCGGGTCGAGTCCCGATGTTTTCAACTGGTCGTCACATTCGGTAAGTATGCCGTGAACCCGCGAGTAATTCCCCCTGAATCCTCTTGCCTGGGGAATGAAACGGTTGAATACCCAGCCCTTTCTCAATCCGAGGACCTTCTGTACATCATCGTTCGATTTCCCGGCACTGAGTAATTTCTTCGCTATGGCCATATTCCGCGCATGCCGCGCGAGCATCATCAGGATATACGGCGGCGGTGATTTCGCCTTGAGCATCCCCGTGAGAAAGCTCAGCGCACTTTCGAGCTTACCCTGGCCGAGTGCGTCGCACAGGCTGAATATCGAATGCGCGGTCACCGATGGTGTAAGCTCCGCCACTTCATCCTCATCGATGGTATGCCCTGAGCCATACGCCAAACGGTATTTCTCCATCTCCGTTTCGATGGCACGCAGGTCGTTGCCAAGCCGAAGCACCAGGTTGGCCATGCCCCCGGGCGTGAACTTGATCCCGTGCGCGTTTGCGCTTTCGCTCAACCACTGTTCGAGATCGCGGTTGTAGTCGGAAAGCGGATCGAAGAAGTGCGGTTTGAATTCCTCGACCTTGCAGAACGATGATAATGTTTTATAGAGCTTCCCCCGCCCGTCCAGTTTCCTCATCCTGTCGAACAGTATCACGAGCGAGAATTCCGGCAGTCCGTCGAGCTTCGCCGCAATCTCCGCGGCGGGCTGATCCTGCTCGGTGCTACTGTCATCATCCAGTGACGCCTTGACCTTTTTCTCAAGCACGCCGATGCCCTCCACGAGTATCACACGCTGACCGCCCAGGAACGGCGGGGTGAAGGCACACTCGACGGAATCTGCGAAAGAGGCGGGGTTGAGCTGGAGGTCGTAGCGATGCATGTTCATCTCGCTGGCAAGGTCGCTTGAGGCAAGCAATTCATCGACGCGTTTGGCGATGCGAAATTCGTCCGTTCCATGTACGAGATGACAAGGCATAACCCGCTGAAGAAACCTCCTTCCATGCTAATTCTATAACATTAATTGAATAAATGAAGCCAACTTACCCATTCGCTATGCTGAAATCGAACGATATCAATTAAACAGGAAAGCATGTATTGTCACGCGGTGACGTTCGTACAGTCTCGATGATGGATGCAGCAGGTAGTATTGCTTGAACTCCTGGTGATGTTTTATCAGGCGGCCTTTCTTGGGTCGGGGCGGTTTCAGCAAGTGGCACAATTCATGGGCGACGATTGCTTCAACGACATACCGCGGCAGGAGGTTCAGCACCTCGTTGATGAGGATCACATCTTCGTCAAGAAGTACATACCCAAGCTCGATCGTCGCCTTGCCGCCGCGACCGTGGAACCATCCTATCGCCAAGTGATTCGTCTCAACTCCGTAGAATTCACCGACATCCTTCAGCACTTCCCTCAGGTTGAAAACTTCCTCGCAACGGGGCTGTCTCGATTCAACTTTCCGCCTGAGACCAAGGTCATGTTTCAGTCGCGTTGATATCGGCTTCTCGGGTACGGTTTCGGTGAGGAAGAAATCGAAGAATTGCTGATAAGCCCCGGCGCAGGAATTGTGGGTGATCACTTCACCGGGAGGGCGTTTCTGTATGACTACCTCTAAACGTGTCGGCCGTTTGGCCGGAGAGTTGGAAAAGTAAATGGATAGTTGCTCGCTGCCGGCGATTCCGGGGGGCAAAAATGAAGCCTTGCCCCTTGCGGGGCCAGGTGATTTGCTTCTCTCGTACCTCCAGCAGGCTTGTTTCATAGTCTTAAATTCATTTTAAACAATTTATTTCGAATTGCAATATCAATATTAAGGAAAACTGCATCTAATTGATTACATAGGGGCGATTCCGCAAATGGGATTTGCGAGGATTGGGATTTTGGACTCAGGTTGATTTTCATAAGGGGCAGGGCTGAAATTGAAAAGGATAAGGCAGGGAGAAGTTATTCTCCCGCTTTGTTGGGAGGCAGGCTCGCCGGAGATGTTGCGGCGGGCCTCCTTTTTTTATTGGCCATAATTCCTTTACTCTCCCCCGCAAGGTTGATTATACTTCGTGCGATGAGCGCACCCACAGAAAACGAAGCATACCTCATTGACACCGGCACCGGGTACTCGAAGCTGCATCGCATACCAGACGGTGCCCGACGGATCATCCACTCGAAGGACCTTCAGATAGAACTCAAAGGGACACAGGTTCCCTTCGCCTGCGGACATAATGCCGGGAGGTTTGCAGACAATACGGTCAATGAACTCGTCGCTCTCGCAAAGGGGGCGAGGAAACTCGCCGGGGATTACGATTTCTTAGTGATCGATGCCGGGTCGAGGGATATCAAGTATGTCCGTATGCATGGCCACGATGTCAAACGTATGGACTGGAACACGGAATGCGGCGCATTTGCCGGGCAGGTTATTGAACTTCTCATCAACCACTTCGGGTTCGACCCATCGAATATCGACCCGGCTGATGATCCCCTGCCTGTAGCATGCGGGGTGCTCGGTATGACCGCAATGTTCGATCTTATCGCGGCGGATGTGGCCCCCGATAAAGCGTTCGCGCGTTTTATCAAGGG
>CBDVBS010000371.1:0-4306 GCA_965372275.1 uncultured bacterium
GATAAAAACCCGGGGAGGATTTATATGCTTCATTATCTGCGCGGCTTCATATTCATCATCGCGGTTTTGCTGATACTGATCGGTGGCAACAATCTTTCGGCACGGGATACCGAACAGCCTGATATGGAAATTGCCGATGTGATCACGAACGCCGAATATGAAGTGCTCGATTACGCCCTCTCGCTACTGCTGATGAACAGGGAAGACATGGGATTCAAGAAGGATTTCACCGATGATGATTACCGGCTGAGTATTGTAAAGCGGCATCTCAATGACCCGATGAGCGTACCCATAGATTGCGACGAAATCTCCAGGTCAATTCACGACTTGCCGATGGACCTGACACACTTCGTAAAGAAGGCGTCCCAGCTTTTGGATGTGAAGCAGGAATTGCCGTACAACATTAATTTTTCCCCGCCCTTGACTGAACCGGATCACAACAGCATACCCAAAAATGCAGTATGGAATACAACCCGGGACGAGATCGAGCTTGAGGATGATTTCATAAACGAAGATGGCATGGAACTTCTCAATACGGCGATCACCGAACTTGTAAGCTGCCTGGTTACATCTGCCGGCATGGTCCCTGATGCTTTTGGTGAACTCGATGACGAGGAGATGAAATTCCTTGCCGAATATGCTCCGGTTGAACTTCTGCATGAGGATATCGATACCCAGGCGGAGGAAATGAATCTGGATGAGGGAATTGGGGAGGATATCTACAAAAAAGTGGATTTAGATGAAGGGATTGGGGAGGATATCTACGAAAATATTGAACGTCTTCTTGAAGATACGAAACTGATTAATTGGCCGCGACTTTATGCAGCCGGGATGGTTGTGTCGAAGTCATATGAGAATTTCGCTGATGACGTGCAGAAGGTTTGGATGGAATATGAGATCGATTCATATCCAACGGGAATTCTGTACGATGGCGAAGTGTCCCTCGGACGTGTGGTTATCGGTGGTTTCGGCAATGATACTTACGGTTCGGAATATGACGACTGCGCGTTGATTATAGATTTTGGCGGAGATGATATTTACTACACACGGGCAGGCTGCGGTTCCCTGATTGACGAGAAGCCCGTGGGTGTCGTTATCGATATGACGGGGAATGATATGTATGTTTCCCGAACCGATTTCTCCCAGGGCTCCGGATTTTTCGGGATCGGCTTATTGAGCGACTGGTCGGGGGATGATATATATCGTGCCGGTTCATTCAGCCAGGGGGCGGGATTATTCGGGGTTGGTATGCTCATCGATTGGGGGGGTGAGGATAATTACTCCGGTGACACCATCTGCCAGGGAGCCGGGGCTTTCGGAATCGGCATCCTTTGCGGAGGTTATGGCAACGACCATTATTCAGCGGCGTATCTCTCGCAGGGATTCGGATTCACATTGGGATGCGGAATTCTCGCGGATGTCGGCGGGCATGAATATTACTATGCAGGTGGGAAGTATGAGGATTTCCCGCGATGGCGCGGTCAGAGCCTGAGCCTTTCGCAAGGATTCGGGTACGGCATACGCCCGGTGGCATCGGGAGGTATCGGGATTCTCGTTGATGGAAACGGCAATGATTTCTACTCCGCCGAGGTTTACGGGCAGGGCGTGTCATACTGGTACAGCTTGGGTATCCTCGCTGATTTCGACGGGAATGACAAATATTCGGCTACTCAATACGCCCAGGGATCGGGGATTCATCTTTCGGTCGGATGCCTTATTGAGCATGCGGGTAATGACTACTACACATCGTGGGCTTGCGGACAGGGCGGGGCGCATGATTTAGCGGTCGGATGGCTGCTCGACCATGCCGGGAATGATTTCTACACATGCCGCGATCTGGGACTCGGCAGCGGCAACGCGAATGCCGTCGGTGTGCTGATCGACCGCGAGGGGGAGGATGGATATTTTTCGAAGGTTAACGAACGCGCTATCGCATCGGCAATTCCCGCCCGTGACTATGGCGGCATCGCGATACTCATAGATATGGCCGGGCCGGATACATACTCCGAACCATTGGCGGGCGATGGCAAAGTCTGGACCAAGACGAGCTGGGGTGTTGGAGTGGATGTGGATATGGAGATGGGGTTTTGGGAGGGGATGTTGGGGGAATATTTCGGCCAAAACCCTTGATTTTTCTGAAAAATGGGCGATAATAATAATAAGTTAAAACACTTATGATAAGAGGTATAACTTATTATGTTTGAGGGGAAGGAAATTGACGAGCTACTTGGCAGACTCGGCATAGAGCTTGAAGAGCTTGATACACCAGTATTCGAGATCGTTGTTATTGGTGGAGCAGCCCTCAACATTCTTGGCCTGGTCAGCAGAGTCACGCGAGATATCGACTGCCTTGCGTTTGTTGAGCGAGATGAATCAGGGCGGATAAAACTCAAGTTGATCGAGGAATTCCCAGAGATATTCAGGCAGGCCGCGAACATTGTTGCCGAGAATTCCGGGTTGGATGAGAAGTGGATCAATGCAGAACCGACGGAGCTTGTATCCCAGAGACTTCCTGAGGGAATTGAAGAGAGGTTAGTAGTTAGAGAATATGGCAAGAATCTGAAAGTCCATTTAATAAGCCGATATGACCTGATACATCTCAAGGTTTATGCCGCAGAACAGGGACCAGGCAAGCATGTGAATGATCTTCTCGCGTTGAATCCAACGGTTGATGAGATTGAGCAGGCTGTGCAGTGGTGCTTTACGCAGGATCCTTCCGAGGGGTTTCGGTTAGTTATGAAAGATATGTTGGAGAAGATTGGTTTTGGTGATGTCGCTGCTAAAATTTAAAGCTGATTTCCTTGACGCTACTCTTGATTTTCTCTGGACAGCCTGGACCGGGTTTGGTGTGCAGGGAGCATCAAGCGGCAAGATTAAGAAAGTGCTTGATCCGGAAGCGTTACTACTTTTCACAATGTACTTCGCGGTTTATGACCAGCGGTTAATGGATGAAGTTATCGACTGGCTCACGGTTAACGCCGGATGGTTGAATTACAGACGATTAAATAAGCTCTCATCAGGATGGCTGGAAGTGTCTCCACAGCTTCTTGCGGCGGGTGAATATATCCAGAGCTTTGGGAAACCCAATACATGGCGTTTTAATTCCATTAAAATTGAATGGGAGAAGCAAAAGGAAAAGACGTTTCTATTGAGAGATGGGACGGTAATTCCTTTTACAGGTGAACCTGATGAGATTTTCAGAAAGTATGGTTTCATGAGAGACAAGCTTGCACTTCGGGGAATGTCTCAAGCTGTGCGCACTGACGGCTGGGCGAATTTGATTTTCAAGATGCGAGCATTGTATGGAGTGAATTCAAGGGCGGAGATATTTGCGTATCTGCTTGTTAAAGACCGTGGATACCCGAGCAAAATAAGCAGGGAAACGGATTACTCGCAGAAAAATATCCAGGATGTACTTGTAGAAATTGCCGCATCCAATATTCTTGACAGGTATCCATCAGGCAGGTCTATACTGTATCAGTTGAAAAAACGGAAAGAATGGTATGTTCGTTTTGGTTTGGATGAAGCTTCCATGCCGAAGGAGTGGGTTCATTGGCGAAGCGTTTTCGAGGAGTTGAGGCTGGTGTGGGACGCAATTCGGAATCTTGATGAGGATGCCGAGCCGTACAGGATATTTACACGAATTATTTCACATCTTAAGCAAGCCAAAGCTGGGATAGTACACATGAGTGATAGATTCGCACCAGTATATGGAAGAACATATGAAGGGGAGAAAAGCACTGAGATGTTGTTGGATGAAGTAAAGAGTATTTATGCAAATTTATATACTTTGGATTAGTTATAATATTTGACGAAAGGTCTGATTAAACATGCCACCCCAAAAATCACCCTTCACAATAAAGACATACAGGTTCCTCAGTGAGCTGGAGAGTAACAACAACCGTGAGTGGTTTAAGGCGAATAAAGAGAGGTATGAGAAGGACGTCAAGGAACCGATGCTTGAGTTCATCGCATCCATGCAGAAGCCGCTTCGGAAGATATCAAGATATATCGTTGCCGATCCCAGCCCGAGTGGCGGATCGTTGTTCAGGATACACCGTGACATACGGTTCGCCGCCGACAAGACGCCATACAAGACCCACGTGGCCGCGCAGTTCAAGCACAAGGTTGGCAAGGATGTCCACGCGCCGGGATTCTATGTGCATATCGGGACGGATGAGAATATTGTCGGCGGCGGGATATGGCGTCCCGGCTCATCGGCGTTGGCGCTTATCAGGGCGCGCATCGATGCAAGACCAAAGGAATGGGAGAGGGTTATCATGAATTAGAAATTCCGCGAAGTGCT
>CBDVBS010000372.1:0-4254 GCA_965372275.1 uncultured bacterium
CAGGATTTTCATATCCGGTCTTTCTTTCCTCAGCAGTGGGAATGCTTCCGAACCATCCATTACCGGCATTCCCATATCGAGCAGCGCGAGATGGATTTCTCCGTCATAACTTTGCACAAGTTCGATGGCTTCTTTTCCGTTTAGAGCACTGAGAACCTTATAGCCGAAACGCTCAAGGATAGTTGTAGTAACTTCCACCATCGGTTCCTCGTCATCGATGATGAGTATGGTTTCATTCCCTTCGGGAACATGGGCTTCTATCCTGGCTGGTTTCTCGATTTCCGCATCCGTGGATGGCAGAAATATTTTGAATATCGTCCCACTCCCGGGTTCACTGTAAACACTGATTACCCCATCGTGGTTTTTGATGATACCGTATGCCGCGGCCAGCCCCAATCCCCGCCCTTTAAATTTCGTTGTATAGAAAGGCTCGAAAATATTTGAAAGAACATCCTTTTCGATACCGCTGCCTGAGTCTTCAACCGACACATAAACATAGCGCCCCGGTGATAAACCCGGGCGCGTGCATGTGAAACTCTCATCGAGTTCAATATCGCGGGTCGTGACCGTAATCGTTCCCTTACCTTCAATTGACTCGACGGCATTCTTGCAGAGATTCAATATCACTTGGTCCAACTGGGTCGCATCGCCTTTGATATTCGACAGGCCCTCCTCAAAGTTACGGATGATATGTATTCCAGACGGGATCAAACTTTCGTGAAGGGCCAAATTCTCACGGATGATTTCATTGAAATTAACCACTCTCGGTTGATATTTCCCGCCCCTCGCAAATGCAAGCATCTGCTGGGCCAGCTCCCCTGCCTGCTGCGCGGCTTTGGAAATACCCGCAAGTCTTTCATGGGCCGGTGATTGCTCCCCAAGCTCAACCTTGAGGAGTTCCGCATTGCCAAGCACACCGACCATCAGGTTGTTGAAGTCATGAGCAATGCCCGCCGCAAGCGTCGCCGTCGCTTCCATCCTTGACGCCTGCCGCAGTTTTTCCTCCGCCTGCTTCAGATCGGTGATATCCTTCAGGACTCCGCGCGTGCCCTTAATCACCCCATCTTCCACGATCAGCCTGCTGGAACCAAGGAACCAGCGTATCTCACCGGATTTTGTCACGTACCGTCCTTCGAACGAACCTAAAATCCCTTCCAACCTCTCTTTGAACGCGGTGGTTAATCCCGGGATATCCTCCTTGTAAACGAATTCGGTGAAGTGCCTGCCTATCATCTCCGATTGTTTATATCCATACTCATTTTCGACTACCGGGCTGACATATGTGAGGCGGCCCTTTTCATCGGTGGCGTAGATAACATCGGTTATATTCTCTACGAGGTCACGGAATTTATTCTCAGATTTCCAGAACGCTCCCTCGATTGATTTCAACTCGGTTACATCACGTCCTACCGCCTGGTACTCGATCAGGTTTCCATCATCGTTAAAAATCCCCCGGTTCGTCCATTGCATCCAGCGTATTTCACCATCGGGCATAATCGAACGATGTTCAGTTGTTACAACCGGGTTTTCCGTGGTGATGGACTGAAACATATCTTCAAATATCTTATGATCGTCTTCCGGAATGTAATCAAGAAAGCTGTTACCAAGGAGTTCTTCGCGGTTCCTGTTAGTAAGGCGGCACAAGGCTTCATTCACGAATGTCATCTTCCCACCCGGCAGGTAGCGGGTTATAAACTCGGTCTGATCCTCAACAATAGCTCGATACCGAATCTCGCTTTCCTTGACGGCGAGTTCAGCGTTCTTCCGCTCGGTTATATCCTGGTGTACCAGGACGGTGAATTCGATATCACCATCGGGACCAACCAGGGGGTAGCTCCTTATATCTAAGCACAGGTTAATATCCGACCTTTCCAGATTTACATCATGTGGATTATGCCATATCTCCCGTAGCCTGGCCGGTTTGCCCGACCCGATTAAACTGATAAATTCCCCCGGTCTGGCGTTCAGGGGATTACTTTCGTCAAACACCGAATAATCCGGCGTGGGCGGTGCAGAGAATAATTCATAATATGCCAAATTCCCTTTTACGAAATACCCTTTTGAATCGTAGATCGCCATGCTGTAAGGGCACTGTTCTATCACGCTCTCGTAGAATTGCTTTGCCCTCAACTGGGCTTTGGTTCTATTCTTATCGCCCATGAGAATCTCCTTTATTAAGGCGGCCTCTGTTATCACTTAGTAATGGTAGAAGGATAAATGCCCTTCCCTTTTTTCCTGCCTGGATCGTTTATTTTGGCCGCATGCTATTCTATATGATATATTTGAATGTTAAAAGTACTGAAAGAATATTCGGAGAGTTCAATGGAAGAGAAAATCAAGCGCGATATGACTATCCAGGATGTTGTTACCAACCATCCGGAAACCCTGGAAGTATTCGCCCGTTACGGTCTCGGATGTATCGGATGCCATGTAGCGGCTTTCGAGAATGTCGAACAGGGAGCCATGGCCCACGGGCTGGATGTTGACGCTCTTATCAAGGACCTCAACATTGCGGTCGCTGGAAAACCGGCAGAGGGTTAAAATATCCCTTTGACCCCGATGAGGGTGTCATATTTCAATTCCCCCGCGTGATGACGAATTCCGTCAGGGCGTGCAATGCTTCCATGCCGCCAAGTTTATCGAGGGCCGCATATGCTGCATCGGCGCGTTCACGCGCGAGTTCCTTCGCTTTTTCGAGACCGTAGACGCTGACGAATGTCTTCTTGCCGGTCTCGGCGTCGTGACCGACATCCTTGCCGAGTTCCGCAACATCGGCCGTGACATCCAGCACATCATCCCATATCTGGAAAGCAAGCCCGAATGAATCCGAGAATTCATCAAGCAGTTTCATTTGCTCTTCGCCGGCACCCGCGAGATGTCCGCCGATACGCATCGCCCCGACGAAGAACGCCGCCGTCTTGTGCCGGTGGATATATTCCAATTCGCTGTCGGTGACTGCATCACGCCTGGCCGACTCGACATCGACCACCTGCCCGCCCAGCACTCCGTGTGTTCCAAGTGCGGAGCTGAGTTCGACGATGACTTTCAATATCGCATTCGCCGGGAATTTGCCCCGCAATCCCTCGTTAGCGACGACCTCAAACGCAAAATTGAGAAGGGCATCCCCCGCAAGCACCGCGATATCCTCGCCATAAACCAAGTGGGATGTCGGCTTGCCCCTGCGAAGCTGAGCATCGTCCATGCACGGAAGATCGTCGTGGATAAGGGTGAATGTGTGGATCAACTCTAATGTTGAACCGATCCTCAGCACTTCCGCCGGATCTTTGCCGAAACCCTCGTACGTAGCCATCACAAGTATCGGCCTTAACCGCTTACCACCCGCGAAGACCGAGTAGCGCATCGCGTCGTGAACCGTTTCGGGGTATGTATCGGCGGGATGCATTATTTCGTCGAGTGCCGCGTCCACCATCGCAGCCCGTTCTTTCAAATATGCCTTGATATCCAGAGCCATTTTCTCACTCCATCGAAATTATAAAAAACAACGACCCCTCCACCCGATATGAAGGACGGTCGATATCAAAGATGGTTTGAAATTTATAATTTCATTCCCATGCTCCGTGAATATTTTAGCAGAATGACGATTGGACTTAAAGCTGTTCCACTCAGCCGAGAAGCCCGGTAATCAACATGTGAATGAACGGGTAGTGTAGGTCTCCGACCTACACTTACGCTTACATAATGCCGCAGGTCGGAGACCTGCGGTACCCGGTTCGCTGCAAAAAAGAGTTGATTTATCGGGTACCGCACCTTTCAAGGTGCATCTTGCCTGATTATTAAGGAATCGCACACTGAAGTGTGCGGCACCCGCATAGAGCGACATAATGCAAAAAGTTCCGGGAATAAATTCCCGAAACACCACATTCCGGTGTTTCGGTAACTTGTTGCCGAAACACCGTGTTCATTATTTTGGGAGCTAACTAAAATATACCGTGCCTGATGGCTTCCCTGCCGATGACGAGCTGCTGTATCTCGGATGTGCCCTCGTATATGCGCTGGATGCGGCTGTCGCGTACCCACCGTTCGATGTTATTACCCTTGACGTAGCCGTAGTCACCCTGGATTAACATGCATTGATTCACGATATAGTCGCAGGCTTCGCTCCCGTAGTATTTCGCCATGGCGGCGGGTTTCGCAACCTTCCCGCCGGTATCCTTAACCCATGCCGCATAGTATGTATGCCAGCGTGCCGCGCTGAGACGGGATACCATATCGGCGATCTTCAACTGGATGTGC
>CBDVBS010000373.1:0-4236 GCA_965372275.1 uncultured bacterium
ATTTGACAATATCTATAATATAGTTTCGCCATTTCCGTCCCGATAGTTGCCGAAACATTAAATCCGATGTAGCTCTGAGTCCCGTAACCCGACATCTCCCTTGCCGGGAATAATCTAAGCACTTCCATAATAAGAATTTATTCATGAGGCGGGCTGGCAGCCCGCGTCCCCAGGGGTTGGTATTCCGTATGTGATCAATACACCCCTGGCTGCGTTTTCTTGCCCTCGGTAAAATTGCGGCTTTTCGGGAAGCCGGGGGAGAGGGCATGGGGAAGGCGTTTGCGTATTTTCTCGGCGATGACACGTATCGCGCGTGACGCGGGTGATGATGGTTTAAGGCGCACCAGCGGACGTTTCGCCGACAAAGCATGACTCGCCATCGGATCGTTCGGCACGGCCCCGAGATCATCAATTGTCATGTCAAGGAATCCCTGTGCGGTCGAATGAAGGGCGCCGAATATCGCGGCGGCGTTTTCACCCGGATTCACGCGGTTAACGATAATACTCACCGGGCCCTTGCCTCCGCGCTTCAGATAGACTTTCAGCAGGCCATACGCGTCGAGGATCGATGTCGGCTCCGGCACAACCACCAGCAGCAATTCATCGGCCCATACCGCGAAATCGGTAATATCAGGCCCTGCTCCGGCGGCGCCGTCGAGCAGAATGACGCCCATCGGGTGCTTCAACTCCGAGAACGCGTTGAGCAGCTTGTTCCGCCCCGAACTGCTGAGGCTCGCCATACCCGGATCGCCGTTGAGTCCGGGGAGAATCCACGGCCCGTCGGGAAGCCGGTTCAACGCCTGGGCCGGGTCGACTCCCTTCCTGACGATCTCCGAAATGTTGGCGGTGGGACGATGACCGAACAGCATATGCGCATCCGCTAAGCCGAGGTCGGCATCGATCAATCCACAGCTTAAGCCCAAATCGGATAACGCAACAGCGAGGTTTACGGCAAGTGTCGTTTTGCCGACTCCCCCTTTACCGGAGGCGATGACGATGGTTCGTGGCTTTAATTCGACTTCCTTCTTGGCTGCGGGTGATCCCGAGGCCAAAAACCTGAGCTTATCGGCTTGCTGATTCGTCATGACAGGCACCTCTTCACGATCAGCCTCAAGAGGTCGTCCTCGTCGGCAAGGATGATATCTTCCGGCACTTCCTGGCCGTTGGTGAGTGAGCATACCGGCAGGCGCGATGTGTAGAGCAGGCTCAGCATCGGACCGTAGGCGGTGGTCTCGTCGAGTTTGGTGAATATCGTACCCCGGATAGCGGGATGGTCGAACGCGCGTTTTATATGGAGCATATCCCTGAAGCGCGTCGTGGCACTCATAAGGAGATATGCCGCGATGTCTTCCCGCGACGATAGGATCGTGCGCAGGTCTTCGAGATGCGTGCCGTTGGACGGCGAACGCCCGGCGGTATCGACGAAGACATAATCGCGGTCGTCGTAGGCGGCGATGGCGTCGAACATCTCTTCCGTCGAATGAACGACCTCGAGCGGCACGCCCATTATCTGCGAGTATGCCCTCAACTGATCAACAGCGGCGACGCGGTATGTGTCGGCGGTGACGATGGCGAAGCTCTTGTCATCGAGCATGCCGTAATTGGCGGCCAACTTGGCGAGTGTCGTGGTCTTGCCGACGCCGGTGGGTCCTATGAACGCAAGCACCCGTTTATCCACTCGCTGATGTTCGCACGAGCGTTCCTGGATAAGCCTTACGACATGGTCGATCGCTTCCTCGCGGGCGGTCGGCACCAATGCCGCTTCCGGCTCGGTCTCCTTGATCTTGCTCACGATCTTGTCGAGGATATCGGCAAGGACCTCCTCGGCGACTTCACTCTCGGTAAACCTGTTACGCAGGTCGCGGCAGCTTATCAGGCCGTCCGGTTCGACGGCCTGGGTTATCACCGGGATATCTTCCACCTGTTCGCAGACGGCCGTCACCCCGCCGGAAACGAGCATGTCTTTCAGGAGCGTCACTTCACGTCGGAGCTTGGCGAGTTCAGGATCGTCCGCGGTTTTCAGATTAACCCGCTTTGACGGCATTACGCCTGAAGCCCTCGGTGGAATGGTTTTCTGAGGGATGACGCTTATCGGCGGCGGTTCTTTTTCCTTCTCAACGGTACGGCGTACCGGGGAATCATCGACGCCGGCAACAACTTGCACGAAATTCTTAGCTCCGAAGCCGAAGACGCCGCCTTTCTTATAGCGCCGCGTTTTCACGATGGCTTCCTCGCCAAGGTCGATACGCACCTGGCGCATTATGAGGGGAAGTTTCTCCTCCTCGGCTTCATACCGTTTGATTCGCACCGGCGTTCACCACCTTCAAAACCCCGACCGATTCAACGGTAACTCCCGGGGTGATTTCATTCATTGCCAAAATAGTTACATCGGGATATACACCGCTCAAAAGCCGTCTTAACGGCAGACGTATTTTGGGTGATGTCAGTATTACGGGTTTGATATCCTGCTCCTCCAGGTTTTTCTTGATTTGGGCCAGGCCGGACATGAGCGCCGAATGCAGTCCTGCTTCGATGAGCGGATGCGACCACTGGGTGCTTGCCTGGACCTGCGCCTCGAGCTGCATTTCAAGCTGCGGGTCGAGGTTGATGATCTTGAGCTTCCCGTCGATGAGGGTCATGGACTGTGTAATCTGCCTGCTCAAGGCGTTGCGGACATATTCGCTCAGCACATCGACATCCTTCGCGGTTTCCACATTGTCCGCAAGGGTTTCGAATATCGTCACGAGGTCGCGCATGCTGACGCCTTCGCTGAGGAGGTTTTTCAAAATCTTCAGGACATCCCCGAGGCTCATCTTCTCGGTTAAAAGATCATCCACGACGACCGGGTAATCCTCCTTGACCCTGTCAACGAGCGCCTGCAGGTTCTGGCGTCCGAGCAGCTCGTGGGCGTTTTGCTTGATGACTTCCTGCAGGTGCTGGGAGAGTACGCTGACCGGGTCTACGACGGTGTATCCGAGCATGTCGGCGTTTGTCTTTTCCTCCGACGGAATCCAGAATGCCTTCAGCCCGAATGCCGGGTCGATGGTTTCTATGCCCGCCGGTTCCTGATCTATCCCGCCGGGGTCGATCGCCAGCAGCCTGTCAACCATGATCTCGTTGTCGGCGACAACACTGCCTTTTATCTTGATACGGTATTCCTGGGGTTTCAGATGGATGTTGTCGCGGATACGCACCGATGGAATAACGAACCCCATTTCACGCGCAAGCTGTTTACGTATGATAGTTATCCTGTCGAGCAGGTCGCCCTCGGCTTCCGCATCGACGAGGGGAATCAGGCCGATGCCGATCTCGACTTCGAGTGGATCGAGCCCCATTTCGCGCAAGACCATCTCCGGTGTTTCCGCCCCGGCTTCTTCAACTCTGTCCTTTTCTTCTATTACTTTCTTCTCGCGTTTTTTCGATGAATCCAACGACCACCAGATGCCGCCCAAACCGGCAGCTACGGGGAGCAGTATATAGAACGGCATATTCGGAACCAGGGCGAGCCCGGCGATAATCCCGGCCGAGAGTATTATCGTGTTGGGCTTACTGCCGATCTGGCGGAAAAGGCTTGCCGAAACATTTTCATCGGTGGCCGCGTTGGTGACCATTATACCGGTCGCCACCGACATGAGCAGCGCCGGTATCTGGCTGACAAGTCCGTCACCGATGGTCAACTTGGTGTAGGTCTCGATTGACGCCCCGGCGCTCATGCCGTTCATGGTCATACCGATGATGAAACCCGCGCCGATGTTGATGATCGTGATGATGATGCCGACTATGGCATCTCCGCGCACGTACCGCGACGCGCCGTCCATGGCCCCGAAGAAATCAGCCTCCTGTTCCAGCTTTTTACGTTTCACCTTTGCTTCGTCCTCGGTGATGAGGCCGTTTGTAAGCTCGGCGTCGATCGACATCTGCTTGCCCGGCATCGCGTCGAGGGTGAACCTCGCGGCGACTTCACCGATACGCTGCGCCCCTCCGGCGATAACGATATAGTTCACCGCAACGAGGATTATGAATATCACGAGGCCGACGACCAGGTTGCCCGCGATCACCCATGAGCCGAATGTCGAGATGATGTGTCCCGCGTCCGCATTACCGAGAATTGAACGGGTGGTGCTGATGTTAAGGGCGATACGAAAAATTGTGACCAACAACAGCCACGTCGGGAAGACCGAGAATTCGAGGGCTTCCTGGGAGTACATCGTCATCAGGATCGTGATGAATCCCGCC
>CBDVBS010000374.1:0-4233 GCA_965372275.1 uncultured bacterium
ATTCACGATGCGTTCAATACGTTTGACTATATGCGGGCTGAGATAACCGGGAGTCCCGACTATGAGTTTTCCATCATCGACCCTCACCGGGATGGCACGCAGTTCCTTCACCTGTTGCCGGCTGAGGAGTTTCAATGCTTCGGGATCGGCGTCGGATGACAGGTCGAGTTTTGGAGTGCCATGTCTCTTATGAATGATCTCCATGCCAACGTGCTGGTAAAAGCCATATGGCATATTCGCCGATTCACCTAAGATTTCCGGTTGTGTTTTTTCGCTAACTCTGAGCAGGCCAAGCAGCAGGTGATGACGTTGGACGAAATCCTCCGGGAACGCATGCAACTGCTGCCTCGCTTCGCATAATGCATCGATCAGATCCCGGCTGAAGCTGACACCTCCCCCGGAGATGAATTTTTCGAGATCATTTTCGGTGGGTTGTAGGTTGGCGCGCAATTCCTCAATATTAAATCCCGCGCCGGAAAGAGAATCGATTATCTCGTTTTCCACATCTTTATCGAGAAGGATGAGCAGTATATCGGCAATGTCGATACTTCCCCCACCCGCTTCCCGCCTGCTTTCAAATGCCATTTTCAGAATATCTTTCAGATCATCCGAGAATACTTTGTGAACACCCGCCTTATGCAATCCGGGATTCGCGATGAGCGCCTGGCTCCATACAGTATGCGACGCGTGACGCGCTTCCACGCGCCTGCGCATTGCGTAGCCGATCTCCTCCCAGTCGATGCCGATTGCTTCGAGCAGTGCGTCATTGAGGAATTCTTCATTCTCACTCAATGCCCATATGAGATGTTCAGGGCCAGGTTCCTCACGGTACCCCTTCGCCAATTCCTCAGCCCTTGCCAATACATGTAAGGCTGATGAATCGATTTCAATGCTTCCCTTCACCTCATCTTCCTCACGTCCATGTTTGGTGAGAACATCGCTGAGACCTTCTGGATCGACCCCTTCCTCCTCAAGTAAATCGATACTCTCGCCTTTCCTCGACAACATCGCAAGCAGAATATGCCGGGGAATCATGCGCGATGCATTCAGCGTTTCCGCCGCCTGCTTCGCGCCTTCTCTTATTTCATCAAGATAAATCACGGGTGTATTGTAATGGATATGACCCACGATTCCTATGCAGCAGGGAATCACTTTTCTTGAGCCACATTCCATCCCTTCTGGGTGCAACTCCGAGTGCAACTCCGTGTGCCAGTCCGTGTGCCACGGGCAAGAGAGTCTTCGAGCTTGCCCGTGTTTTCTCACCCATTACCTATACCTCCGGGTGGCACTGACAAACAAGTCTTCGAAGTTTGTCAGTGTCTTCTACTACTAACTATGCATCCGGGTGGCACTGACAAACGAGTCTTCGAGTTTGTCAGTGTCTTCATATGATGTCCACTCCCTCACGGCCGTGGCTCGGTTAATCTATATCATCCATGTAACCCACGAATCCCATTTCGTGGGTTACCATCAAATTACAAAAACGACTCCACCGTCGCAACCATATGATCCCACGAGAATTTCTGACGGAACTCCCTGATATTCGCACCCCAGTCAACATTCTCTCGCTCATCGAAAAATCTCAGCACCACTTCTGTAATCGCCTGCGAATCCTTCGGCGGTACGATATATCCGGTCTTGCCGTCATCCACAACTTCCGGCAGACCGCCGACATTCGTCACCACGCACGGCAGCTCGAATCCATATGCGATCTGCGTTATCCCACTCTGGGTCGCTGATTCATACGGCAGTACCGCTAAGTCGGATGCCATGAAATATTTCCCGACCTCTTCATTAGGCGTGTACTGGTTGTAGAAACGTACGTGCTCAAACACCCCAAGCTTCTCGCATTGCACACGATATTCCTCATCCCCTTTCCAGAAATCACCGACAACAAGCAGCGTCACTTTCTTCTTTTCGAGGATCGCCGGCATCGCATCAATCAAATGTTTGAGCCCCTTGTACGGACGCACCACCCCGAAGAAGAGAAGAACATCGCCGTCAACATCGAGCGCCTTCCGTGCCACATCGCGCTCCCATGGATAGTCGGTCGCGAATATATCATACGTCGGATGGAAATTCTTACGCACATCGGCATCGGGATAATACTTCAGCAGGTTCTCCCTATCCTCTTCGCTATGCACGATGAATCCTTCGCAATGCCTGAACGCGAGTTTGGTGAAATAACTCTCCATCGGACGGTCTTCATGCTGTTTGACATTGTGGCAGATCATCACCGATTTCGTACGGAGCTTCTTCACCCGTTTGAGCATGTAGTGAATATGCGGCGCGAAGAAAAACGTCACCCAGTTGAGCAGGAATATATCCGGATCGTCCTTCCTGATTTCTCGCACAATCTTCGCAAGCGAGAATGGGTTCATCGAATGAAAGATCGGTTCGTTCTCAACGAGGATGCCCCCGGATTTCTCATCCTTCTGCCCGGTGCCGGGATATAGGAATTTCGGATATTGGAATTTGTACGAGATGAAACGCACGTCGTGCACTTTGCGAAGTTCGCGCACGAGGATCGTCGAGTAGTGGCTAATACCGCCCTTGATGGGATGCGTGGGGCCGAGTACGGTGATGCGCGCCATTTTACTCCCTCCCGGCGAAACGCAGGTTGGATATCTGTTCGCTGATCAACCCCATGAAGAATATCAACAGGCTCGAAAAGAGACACAACATCGGGAACTCGGTCAGTCTCGGACGTCCCACCGCAAGGCTCGACAGGATCCCGAACACCAGCCCGAGGATAAACAGCAGTACGCTCATCGGCAAAAATACCCTCAGCGGTTTGAAGAACGTGGCGATCTTGACGATGATGATGAGGAATTTCAACCCGTCCTTGAACGGTCGTATCTTGCTTCTGCCCTTGCGCACTTCGCTCTTTATCGGGTGATAGTAAATGGAGTATCCCGATTTGATGATCGACAATGTGCTTGTCGTCGGCAGTGAAAACTGGTTGGGATAGAGGTGGATGAATTCCAGCGCCACCTTGCGCGGCATCGCGCGGAATCCCGATGTCAGGTCGGGGATCCTGCATCCGGCGACATACGAAGCGAACCGGTTGAACACGAAATTCCCGAGGTCACGGAACCCCGATGTCTTACTGCCGCGCATGCGCGAACCGACGACCAGTTCGTAATGCGTAAGGAGAGCGAGGATATTCGGTATCTCTTCCGGCGGATGCTGACCGTCACCGTCGATGACCATTATATATGTCCGTTCGCTGTTCCTGAGGCCGGTTTTGACCGACGCACCGTTACCCTTGTTATATGGATGCTTGATAACCCGCGCGCCTTTCGACTTCGCGATCTCGGTTGTCTTGTCGGTCGATGCATCATCGACGACGAGTATCTCCAACCCGAGGTCGAGCACGTTTATACGGTCTATCACGCCTGCGATGTTATCTTCCTCGTTGTAAGCGGGGATGATAACCGTGGTCTGCACGCCAACCTCTTTCGGGTCCGCCAATTCAAAAGGAAACTGTTCCATATCTTTCAATTATAGCCGGGATGTGGGATGGTGGGCAAGGATGGATGTACTCTCCCTATCTTAAGCTCCTCTAATATAGTTTATTGTACGCTGGGTAAACCCTTTCAACTCTTCGTCATCTGGTGTTTCTGCCCCAGGTAGTCCATTAGAGGCATGACTGAATCGAATGCAGAAATCATTCAATTCCTCAAGTTCTTCTATGTCATCCTGCGCACAGTATAATTCTTGACCTTCTATTGTTTTTTTTATCTTGCTAATATATTTACCTAAATTGTCTTTCTCAGAGAGGATTCCATCAAACCTATGACGTAAAATTCCTTCTAATACTGGCCTGATACACCGTACTACGCCAACTTTATCCTCCACGTAACCTTCACACAAATATTTAACTAATATTTGATAATCCCTGGAATACGTGCTCATGGTTCCTGATATGATATTCCACTGCTTAATAATGCAATCATTCCCCTTAACCACGATCTCAAGAGGTTTTAAATTTGTCTGCTTACATCCCGTCCAAATTTCCTTCAGAAAGAAAGGGTCGTGCGATAGGACGATAAGTTGCTTTGCTCTTTCAGCGATTCTGATCATATAATGGCGCGTAACGGTTTTTCTGAAACGATCCATACTCGATATCGGGTCATCAAAGATCACTGTTTTAGTGCTTAATTCATCGTCTTGCTTCAATCGAGCAATGAAGAAAGCAAAAGCAAGCGTGCTCTTGTCACCACTACTTAG
>CBDVBS010000375.1:0-4220 GCA_965372275.1 uncultured bacterium
GTTCACATTCTATCGGTGCCGACGGGCAATGGGCCCACGGGTTCGTTCCCGAAGATATTTGCTGGTATCTTGAAAAGACAGCGGATGAGGTCAGCGAATTGATCTGCCCGGCCGAGGTACGCACGGTTATCGAGGGTGTTTCGGTTACATCTTCCTGGGAGTAAGAAGGACATACCGGTAGGGGCAGGTCCCATTAAGGAGGAGATTTACCTATTCATCAAAGTCAAACGTCGATCGTTTAACTTTCCATGTCTTCTTCATCCAGTTCGGCTATGACTTTCAGGAACGCATCCCAGTCCTTGGTGCTCTCAAGAATATCATCCTGAAGTCCGTAAGCGGCTTTAATAAGCAGGTACACAACCACGCCGGTGCCGATGATCTCCATGCCCGACTTGGATTTGTTCGCCTGGCACTGGATATACTCGGCAATCCGGGGATTTTCCTCCTCGATGTGTTTGAAGAGTTCCTTCAGGTTGTACTTGCACCGGATGAGTTCTTCGCTCACTTTTTCGACTGCAAGTTCGTTGACTTTTATCATTATTCTTTACCTCCGGACCGAGGAGGTCGCCCATTAAACAATTGCCTTTTCACAGACTTTGATACGGTTTTAGCGTCTTATAATAAAAAATAGCCGATTCCTGTTGCTATTTTCTACTATAATTATATCACTTCCCGCAGCCGCTCACAATATGAAAACAGCGCAATAGTCATTAAAAGCCGCAAATGATGCGGGTTTCAGAAGGCAGGGTCATATACGACCCAATAATCCTTAACCTGAGTTATAAACATATTTTCGGCAGGCGATTCGCGCGCTTGAATTGTTTTCGGAAGTTTGGGGTCAGTTTCATACGAGGATAGCAGCTACTTTCCGAAGACGGAAAGATAGCAGCTACCTCAGGCCGAAGGTAGCGGCAACCTTAAGCCGCTTCCATACGTACGGTTGATACGTTGCTCTCGCGGCATGCAAAATGCTAAGATTATCACGTCCTACAGGAAGATACCGATGAGTGAGGAATTGACAGCTAAGGATGATATCAAGCCACCGGACGAGAAGAAGCCCAATGCATCTTCACGTCCCACTGCACGTCACATCGGTATACGACTTCTGTATGGAATCAGCTTCGGGGCGATCATCGTCGGGCTTTTGGCATATGGCGACTTCTGGCTGATGGTTCTTGCGGTGGTGGCGGCAACCCTCGGTCTGCGGGAATTCTTCAGGCTCACCAAGTGTGATAAGCCCAGGACGATATTTCCCGTGCGGCGACTGGGATATATTTTCGTCATCGCCCTGCTTGTGCTCACCTACTACGAGCCGATGTTCGAGCGGAATTACTTCGAACTACTTCTCGTTCTGTTCATCATCTCAGCGCTTGTTTACCAGATGGGGCGCTTCTCGATGGAGAAGGCGAATTTCCTGTATGAACTCTCAATAACATTGCTGGGTGGTTTATACATCGGTGGACTCATCAGCTTCGCGTTGAGGTTGTGGAATCTTGGCGAGGGGTATGCCGAGATTTATCCCATCCTGACCGATAGGTTCGCGGTGCTTCCGCTCATACCCCTGGTCGGCGCGTGGAGTTATGATACCGCCGCGTTCTTCTCGGGGTCGCTCTTCGGTAAGCTGAAGCTGATGCCTTCGGTGAGCCCCAAGAAATCCATCGAGGGCGCGATAGGCGGCGTCCTCGGCGCGGGCACTGCGATGCTCATATTCGGTTACGCAAGCGGGACGGCACCGGAGCTATTCACATACCCCTACATGTTTGCATTGGGCGTGTTGCTTGGGATATTAAGCCAGGTCGGCGATCTCTGCATCTCGGCGCTTAAACGGGAGATGGCGGCGAAGGATGCATCCGGGCTCATCCCGGGTCATGGGGGGGTTCTCGACAAAATTGACGGTCTGCTGTTCTGCCTTCCTACGGCGTACTATATACTCCTTGTTTATCTCGAAAATTTCCAGGGCGGATAATTGAAATGAACACTCGCAGGGTGGCGCCTACAAACGAGTCTTCGAAATTTGTAGGTGATCAATACGAAGTAAAAGAATCAAGGCAAATTTTACACGGCCTCTCATCTCCAAACAACAAATCCTCTTCTGATTGGATTCGTGTGATTGTAATCCACCTGCTCTCGTATTTCTCGTATTTCATACAGGAGAACGTCAGTTCATTGGCGTGACCGGGAATGTTGAACCGTTGATATTTGAGCGTTTTATGGAAACCGGATTGCAGAGTATGATGTTACAATAGTCACCTACAAACTTCGAAGACTCGTTTGTAGGCGGCACCAGCTCACTATAGATGCGCGCTACCCAATACTGATGGTTTATTCGCGCGTGAGATCGTCTTCGAAAGCGTCGACGTCCCCCCACAATCCATCGGTCAGAAGCCGTTGACGCATCTCGCTCAGAATCCTGATATGTTTCTCCTCTTCTTTCGCGAAGGTTTCGAACATTTTTTTCAGGCCGTCGTCAGCGGCATGCGTGAGTTTGCGCTGGTAGAAGGCGTAAGCTTTGCTCTCGTTCATAATAGCCAATTTCAACACATCGGTCTCCGATGGTTCAGGGGGAAGTTCCGCTGATTGTCCGGTTTCACTTACATCGTATTCATCATCCAGCGCCGGCGGGCTGACTCCTTTCATGGCCGGATGATTGAGCAGCTCCTCCCTTTTACGCCTCAGGTTATCTTCATGGTTTGCCTCGAAGTCGGAAAGCCATTGGAACATCTTCCGCCCCTCTGGGCTCGGGGATTTTTGCGACCACATGGCATAGTAGATGTGCGCGTTATGTTCCATGGAAATCGCTTTATCGATCACCTTGATCAGCTCGAGAATGGCATTTCTCAATTCGTCATTCATAGCATTCTCCCGGTCCATTTGTGTTGTGCTAATGCACAGAGATATTTCCCCACTGCCCCGATTCGCATGTATAATAGACCGCAAGGTAAAGGATTTGTCAAGGATTCCGGTGGTGGAATGGTTGCGGACAATGAATTCCCCCGGCTTAATTCTTTCCTTTACACGCCGATATATAGAAAATGCGACTTAAAAGGTCCTTATCTATTCTAATGCGGTACCGCGGAATGGTGCCGGTGGAAGTTATTTGGAATTAAGTGAAATAACCGGTTTTGTGAAGAGACGTTTCGTTCCCGGCGTTGTTACTTTCGTGATCGTACTCGCGGCCTCGATCGGGTTTTCGTTCATAGTCACGCCGGAGTACGAATCGGACTGTATGCTGACCATATCCAGTGGCAGTGAGACGAGTTTGCTCGGCGGGATGGGTGCTCTGAAAGAACTGACCACGTTTTCAAAGACCGGTACGCCGCTTGATACGCAGATTGAATTGATAAGGCTGACGCCGCGCCTCCAGGAGTGTATCGACGAATTCGACCTTCGTGATAAGAAGGGGGAAACTCTTAAACCGAAAGACTTCATAGAGACGATAGATGTGCTTCTTTATGAGAACACGGATATCATCCAGGTGAAGGCGCATGACAAGTCTCCGGAATTGGCCCGTGATTTAGCGCAGTTCCTTGCCGACAACCATCTCAGGGTGGAAGCTGAAAAGGACAGGCAGACGGCTGCTGATGCGTACCGGATGTTTGAGCAGAAGGTGCTCGCGCTGAAGAGTGACATGGACGCAGTCGATTCGGAACTGTCGGCATTTATGGACCGCGAGGGGGCCATCGATGTGGAGACCGAAGCGCGTGTAGCCATCGAGGGCCTCGGTGAATTGGACAGGGAATACTATTCCCGACGCGCCCAGTTGGCGGGCATACGAAGCCGGCGGATTGAACTTGAGAAGCAGCTTGCGGAGTCTTTGCCCACCATAATCAGCGAGACTACAATTCAGCAGAATCCTGAAATCAGGAGTTTGCAGAGCGGCCTGAATTCCGCCGAGATCAAACTTGCGGGGCAGCTTACCCGCTATACCGAGAATCATCCCGATGTCATTAACACCAAGGAACAGATAGAGAGCCTCCGGGCTCGCATCGCCGAGCTTGCACCGGAAGTAGTTGCATCCGAAGTTGAAAGCCTTAACCCGATTCACCAGGAACTGCTTCGCGAATATGCGGTGAACTTAGCTGCCGAGGAGGGATTGGTAAGCCAACTGGTGATAATACGGTCGGACCTCGACGAAAAGCAGAAGTCCCTCGAAGGCTACGCCGATAAAGAAATTGAATATATGTCTTTGTTGAGACGCCTGAAGGTGCTCGAAATCCTTT
>CBDVBS010000376.1:0-4213 GCA_965372275.1 uncultured bacterium
CACGGGACTCAAGTGGTCGTTTGCGGCCAAGCAGGATGCGGGTGAGAAGTATGTCGTGTGCAACGCCGACGAGGGCGACCCCGGCGCGTTCATGGACCGCTCGGTGCTTGAGGGCGATCCGCATACGGTGATAGAAGGCATGATCATCTGCGGGCGTGCCATCGGCGGGAGTTTCGGATACATCTACTGCCGCGCCGAGTATCCGCTGGCGATTCGACGTCTGACAATCGCAATTGATGCCGCGCGGGAGAAGGGATACCTCGGGAAGAATATCCTCGATTCGGGATTCGATTTCGATATCAAGATCAAGCAGGGTGCGGGAGCGTTCGTATGCGGCGAAGAGACAGCGCTGTTCGCGTCGATCGAAGGTGAGCGCGGCATGCCGAGGATTCGCCCGCCGTTCCCTGCCGAGAAGGGGTTGTGGCGTAAGCCGACGAATAACAACAACGTTGAAACATATGCGAACATCCCATGGATCATCGTGAAGGGCGGGGATGCCTACAAGGCGTTCGGCACCGAGAAGAGTCCCGGCACGAAGGTCTTCGCGTTGGCCGGGAAAGTATTGCGCGGCGGTTTGGCGGAAGTGCCGATGGGTATGTCGATCCGTCAACTCGTTTTCGAGATCGGCGGCGGAATCAAGGAAGGCAGGGAATTCAAGGCCGTGCAGATGGGCGGACCGTCAGGCGGATGCATCCCGGCGAGCTTAGCCGACACGCCTGTTGATTTTGAGCATATCCCGGCCACAGGTGCGATAATGGGTTCCGGTGGTATGGTGGTCATGGACGACACCATCTGCATGGTGGAGATCGCAAGGTTCTTCCTTGAATTCACCCAGGCGGAATCTTGCGGCAAATGCACTTTCTGCCGCATCGGGACGCTCAGGATGCTCGAAATCCTCGAACGCATCACTAAGGGAGAAGGTGAAGAGGGGGATATCGAGAAGCTGGTGACGCTATCGGAGCGGATCAAGGAAGCGAGCTTATGCGGACTCGGCCAGACCGCTCCGAATCCGGTGTTGACGACCATCAAATATTACAGGCACGAATACGAGGCGCATATCAGGGACAAGAAATGCCCGGCCAAGTATTGCGCCCTGCTTGTTGACTACTACATAGACGCCGATAAGTGCACCGGGTGTACACTGTGCGCGAAGGCCTGCCCCGTGGACGCGATTTCCGGCGAGGCGAAGGGCAAGCATGTTATTGATAACGAGAAATGCGTGAAGTGCGGGATGTGTATTTCGAGTTGTAATTTCGATGCCGTTTACAAGGATTGAGGTTTTTCGATGGAAACCGTAAAGATAAAAATCAACGGACAGGATATTGATGCAAAGGCGGATCAGACGATCCTCGATGTTGTGCGTGAGCAGAACCTGGACGACATCCCGACCCTCTGCCACTCAGATGAACTTGAGCCCTACGGTTCGTGCTTCCTCTGTGTTGTGGAAATCAAGGGCAGGGCGAATTTAGTGCCTGCATGCGCGACGCGGGTTTATCCTGATATGGAGATCGAGACGCGTAACGCGCGGGTAATCGAGTCGCGTCGCACGGCACTTGAGCTGCTTCTGAGCAACCATTACGCCGACTGTGTGTCGCCATGCAATCTCGGATGCCCCGCCGGTGTTGATGCACAGGGCTACATAGCGCTCGCCGCGATGGGAGAATACGCGAAGGCGGTGGCGCTTATAAGAGAGACCAATCCCCTGCCGGCAATTTGCGGACGGGTGTGTGTACGAAAATGCGAATTGGTCTGCAGGCGCGATGATATCGACAGCCCGGTTGGAATAAATAACATCAAGCGTTATGTCACCGACATGCCCGGCGCGTATGACTGGGCGCCTGATCGGAAGACGGATACCGGGAAGACCGTGGGAATCATCGGGGGCGGCCCGGCGGGACTGACAGCCGCGTGGTTCCTCGGATTGCAGGGACATAAGATAACGATTTACGAGTCGATGCCTTACGCGGGTGGGATGTTGCGATACGGCATCCCGGAGTACAGGCTTCCCAAGGAATCTCTTGATAAAGAAATCAAATATATTTGTGACGCTACCGGAACTGAAATAAAGACCGGCGTACATATCGGCGGGGAAATCAAACTCGAAGAATTGCAGAAGAAGCATGACGCGGTATTCGCCGCGCCGGGCGCGTGGGCCGGGAATGATATGAGGGTCGAGGGTGAGAGGGAGACCGAAGGGGTTGTAACCGGTGTTGAATATCTTATAGATAAAGCCCAGTTCCCGGATATTGAAAGGGGTACCGTGGTTGTGGTAGGCGGCGGGAATACCGCGATGGACGCGGCGCGTATGTCTTGGCGACTTGGCGCGGACAAAGTGATCCTGCTCTATCGCCGCACCAAGAACGAGATGCCCGCCGATCCGATGGAGATCGAAGCGTGCATAGAAGAAGGCATCGAGATAATGGAACTCGCCGCACCAACCGCGCTGGTGAAAGATGGTGAAAAGATAAAAGCATTGCGATGCATTCGCATGAAACTCGGTGAGCCGGATGACAGCGGACGTCGCAGGCCGGTGCCGATGGAAGGATCGGAGTTCGAGCTTCCGTGCGACATGGCGATATCGGCGATAGGTCAGCACCCGATTGTCGATGATATTTTCTGCGCATGTGAGGGTGATCCGATTCTCAGCCGATGGAGTACAATTAATATCGACACGAAGACGATGGCGACATCGGTTGATGGACTATTCGCCGGTGGGGATGCCGCGGACGACGGTCCGACCGTGGTGATAGACGCAATCCGCGATGGTCAACTCGCGGCGAAGGCGATACACAGGTATTTGACGGGCGAGGAATTGGCTAAGGAGCCGTTCATCGTAGAGAAGAAATTCTGGTCGAAACCGGGACGTGCGGAACTTGAGGATGTGAAAGAAAGCCCGCGTCACGAAGTGCACGAGATTCCGGTCGCGGAACGCAAGGGGAATTTCGCGGAGGTCTCGACGGGTTATGAATATGAAGACACTGTGCATGAAGCGGAACGTTGCCTCAGTTGCGGATGCCTCAGGTATGACGATTGCGCGTTGAGATTGTACGCCGAGGAGTATCACGTCGATATGGATCGCTACAAGGGTTATGTGCGGAAGCATAAAGTTGACGACCGGCATCCGTACATTTCTTACGACCCCAACAAGTGCGTCCTGTGCGCGAGATGTATCCGCACATGCGACCGCGTACTGCCGATATCCGCGTTGGGACTGACCGGGCGTGGGTTCAAGACCGAGATGCGTCCGGCGATGAACGATCCTTTGGCGCAGACGAACTGCATATCGTGTGGCAACTGTGTCGATTCATGTCCGACGGGGGCGCTGCTGATCAAGTATCCATATCCGGGACGCGCGTGCCTTGAGGCGGAGGAAGTGAAATCGCATTGCGGATTCTGCTCGGTTGGATGCCCGATCACCGTGAAGGTGATCAATGATGACCGCTATTACATCGAGTCATCAGGCATACCCGGCGATTACCTCTGCCGATATGGGCGATTCGGAAACGAGTTGTTCATCAGGAAGCTGCGGAGGATAAATCCGATCGAACGTCACGGCTCCAAGCACGAGGAAATCACATGGGAAGACGCGAACGGGAAGATCGCGGCGGGGCTGAAGGATGCAGCGAAGGAGCACGGCGGGGAATCGGTCGCGGTATTCATTTCACCGGAGATGACGACCGAGGAGATGTATGTCGCATCATTGATCGCGCGTGAGGGAATCGGCACCAACAATATCGGGTCGTTGGCGGTTCTCGAAACCGGGGCGGTGTCGGGCGTGTTGGATAAATCGCTTGGGTTTACGGCATCAACGGCCGATCGCAAGGCGGTGGGGGATGCCGACCTGATCATCTGCAATAATACCGATACCCAGACAGACCAGCTTGTTCTCAGTGTTGAGATAATAGATGCCGTGAAGCACGGCGCGAAACTTATCGTATCGAATTCGAGCAAGGACACCCTTGAGCCGCTTGCGTCGCTCGTGCTGGACCCGTTACGCGGCCGCTCGGCATTGCTCTGGAACGGGGTGATCCAGTCGCTGCTCGATTCGGGTTACTTCGACCGGGAGAAAGTGAAGGATCTGGACGGGGGGGATGAATTCTTGGCGGACGTATTCGATTACAGTGCCGATGCCATCAGCGACATGTCCGGCGTTGATAAGGACAGGATCTTCAAAACGGCTGAGATGATCAAGGCCGCGAAACGTATCGTGTTC
>CBDVBS010000377.1:0-4202 GCA_965372275.1 uncultured bacterium
AGTGACGTTCTCCATTTCTAAAGGCCAGTCCCTATTTTTCGGCTTTTTCAACAGCCCCGCTCCAGTAAGAAAATGTGTATCAGATATCTTTGATCAGTTCGTCCGCGAAGTAGCTGGAACGTACGAACGGTCCCGATGCGGCATTCCTGAACCCAAGTTCCAACGCCACTTTGCGAAGATGCTCGAATTCATCGGGATGCACATACCGCTCAACGGGGATATTCTCCGGCGAGGGTCGCAAATACTGGCCAACCGTAAGCAGATCGCATCCGGCATCCCGCAAATCCTTGAATGTCCCCTCGACTTCCTCGATCGATTCCCCCACCCCGACCATAAGACCGGACTTCGTCACAAAACCGGGCTGCATCTCTTTCACGTTCTTCAACAATTCGAGCGAACGATGATAATCCGCCTGGGGTCTGACTTTCGCGTAAAGGCGGGGGATGGTCTCGACATTATGGTTAATAACATCCGGCTTCGAATCGACGACAATATACAAGGCATCCTTATCACCCTGGAAATCGGGGATAAGCACCTCGATTTTACATTCGGGATTGAACCTCCGTATCGCCCATACCGTGGCGGCATAATGCCCGGCGCCGCCGTCGGGGAGGTCGTCGCGGGTAACCGATGTCACCACGGCATATTTCAGACCCAATTTCCTGACTGCCTGCCCGACCTTTATCGGTTCGACAAGATCTAATCGGTTGGGCGTGCCGTTCTTGATGCCGCAGAATCCGCAATTGCGCGTGCATACATCGCCGAGAATCAGGAATGTCGCGGTACCGCGCTTGAAACATTCGCCGATATTGGGGCACTTGGCTGACCAGCATACAGTATTCAGCCCTTGGAGCTTCTCGTGCATCTCGTCGAACACATCCGCCGACGGCATACGCACTTTCAACCACGGTGGTTTCTTATCGTTCACCGGCAAGATAGGCCTCCGTCAATTCCCGGTGGGATATGTCATTCAATTCAAGATTAAATATATCTATGAATGCATCCCTCGTCAAATCCAGAATGTTTCTCCAATCCTGCTTCTCGCCGCCTTTCAGCAACTGGAGCGATGTCACACTGAATTCGGTAATACCACATGGGATAATCCCCCGGTAATACTGCATGTCGGTGTTGATATTGAACGACAGACCGTGCTTGGTTATCCATTTGCGAACCCCAACTCCAAGAGCGCATACCTTCCGGCCATCCACCCATACACCCATGTATTTCGGCTGCCTTCCTGCATTGAAGCCGGATTTATCGAGGACATGTATGACCACCTCCTCGAGCGCATGGCAATATTCCCGGACATTCAGCCCCAACCGCTGCAAATCAAATATCGGATATGCCACCAACTGCCCCGGACCGTGGTATGTGTAATCCCCCCCACGGTCGATCTTGTGCACTTCGACGCCCATCTTTTCAAGGGCGTCCTTGTCGGTGAGAAGGTTGCCGCAATCGGCTAATCTGCCGTGCGTATAAGTAGGCGGATGTTCAAGAAAGAACAGAACCCCTGGCGATTTACGATTGTCGATTATATGACGGCGTGTCTCTTCCTGCATCTCGAGGCAGCTCTTGTAATCGATCAACCCCAAGTCGTGGAAGACGGCGGGATATTTCTCGGCATTCTTTCTGAAATCCATCATTGTGATTACTATATATCCCTTTTCACAATCTCGCAACGGTTGTAATTCCAATCCCGGAAGTAAACAATTTGATGAATGGGTCGTGTAGGTCTCCCGACCTACACCACTTGAATGAATGGGTAGTGTAGGTCTCTGACCTACACCACTTGAGTGAACGGGTAGTGTAGATCTCTGACCTACACTTGCTCTTACGTAATACCGCAGGTCAGAGACCTGCGGTACCCGGCTTATTGCAATAAATGGTTAGTTTAGGGAATTGGTCTAAAAGAAAGACCCGGCACTGGGCCGGGCTTCTCAAAGCAGCTAACACACCTTATGTAACATTGTTATCTGTACTTCTGTTCCGCTTTCATAAGCAGCCTGATCATATCCCGATCTTCGTTGGTCAGGAGATTATCAGCATAATCTGGGTTCACCTTATACCATGCTAACGACTCAAAATACTCCTGGAGGGTTTTTGAAAATTCAAACCCATGCTTGGCGAAGATCCCGTTACGCGCGATCCTCAGATGCCACGCCCTCTGCATATCGGTCAGGTTATTCAGGTAACCGACATATGAATCATCGCTGAGCGCTCGCACCACTTCCCGGGCGTCATCCATACGATACAGGCAATCCGCAACGGTCATTATTCCTGCTGTGATTTCACCGGTTGTAGTTGAAGCATCCAGGCGCCATCGCAGCTTCCTTCCGTCGAATTTATAATTCCCGGGATAAGCCGTAATCATCGCTTCAGGGATATCTTCCCCAATATCGATCTCCACTTCGATGGTGCCCGTCCAGTCAACCCAGTCGATGTCCGATTTGATCGGGAGCGTTATTTCCTCCAGGGTAGCGAAGAATACCTTCTCGGCCCGGGTAACAAGCAAATCATTTCCGGTGCCGGTGTTGATAGTGCCGTCGATGTATTTCTCCTCAGGCGCTAAGGAAGACTTGAACCGGATATTCTTTACGCCGTCCTCCTTGAATCCGGTTCGCCAGCAGTCACTCTGGCTGCTGAGACTTAAATCCGTGCCGGTCTTCCCGTTGATTAAATTCACGGGCTGGTCATCCTCGTACACCTCGGTAATTCCGGTGGCCATATTGTCCTGTTTTAAATAGCCGGCGGGGAGATTGAATCTGACATTACAGGCCGGACCGGGATTGTGGAAGACATACTCGGCGGTGACTTCATAGACCGCTTCCGCCCCACCGGGGGAAGCGTGACGTTTCCCATGGATTTCAAGTGATGGAAGTTCTATCTTCTGCTGCAATGAATTGGAATTCGTAACATGGTGCACCGGATCGGCGTAAGTTCCACCCGAACACGCCGCCGGGATCAACATCAGGATAATCACGAGGCCTGAAACCGGTAAAAACCAGATGCTCACTCGCTTAGACATAACGACCCTCACTTAAAGTTCTTTAACCTTGTTTAATACTATCCAAGGTTACTTTAAATTATTGCTCGATTTACCCCCCGAATCCGACGGATTAGGGCCTGTCCCTCATTTCTCGAAATTTAGGGACAGTCCCTTTAATTAGCAAAATAGAGGACCGTCCCTGGTAACTATTCTTTACTCTCATAGCCGAAGTAGTCCCCATAGCCGGCCTGTTCGAGGCCGAGGGTTTTGGAGAAGTTGAGGGAGACATCGTTACCACGAAGTATATATGCAAACGGCGTCTGTCCCGCCGCGAGGATCTTCTTAATATGCTCAATACCCACTGAACGCGCATATCCCTTACGCCGCCCGCGCTCCATCGTATGCAGAAATCCCATGCTGCCATCCTCATGTGTTAACGCCCAGGACACAAGACCTTCCGCATCGTCGCAACCGATGTGAACCCCCTTCTCGATCCGTTCCTTCACATAGTCCCGGGAATCACTCCCGCCGATTTCCCACCACTTGTTGACCAGTTCCACATCATCCGGCGTTAACGGCCTGACAGTATGCTCCACCTCGATATTACATTCCGTATGAGGCCACCATATCAAATGGCATTGATTCTTCCATTTCGGTTCGCGTGATGCCCATATCTTCTCGGCCCAGTGATGGCGCGTCCCGGAGAACATCATCCCGCGTTCCGGCAGCTCATTGATGAATGCATCCGCCGCGGCATCGCTAAGGGCATCGAATGTAACCGCCCAGCCGAACACGCCGAACAGGTAGTCCGGGTCAACGGGATCATCGCAGAAAAATTCGTGATCCGTATGCTCCCGCATCAGGCTCTGTATAACCAGGCTTCCAACGGGATCATTATCGATGAATCGCTGTAGCAACGCTTTGTTTTCTAATTTTTCCATTCATCCCCCGGATTTATTTCTTCGTCTCGCCAACCTTATCCCTCAACCACTGCACCCAGGCGTCGAGACCTTCACCCGTACGGGCCGACAGCTTGAATATCTCGATACCCGGATGGATCTTTTGTATATTCCCGACCAAATCGTCGATATCAGTTCCCGACAGATCGAGCAGATCCATCTTGTTGATTACCACCGCTCCCGACTTGTGGAACATCAGCGGGTATTTCAACGGCTTATCGACGCCCTCGGTCACACCGATAACCGCAACCCGCACG
>CBDVBS010000378.1:0-4186 GCA_965372275.1 uncultured bacterium
GCAAAGGATTGCCGGGCTACGGTACTTTCAAACAATCGTAAAAGATGGCAGACTGATAAGTCTGCCCCACACAATTCCTGATGAACAACTCCGGGTGGCACGGTCTGCGAGTAACGTAGCCCGGCAATCCTTTGCCGGGAAATAAATCTCAATTCGTCCGGGGACAGTCACCTGAAGACAGGATGACAGTCCCCTTCAGTCTCCTTCCCACCTCCTTGACGGTTTTCACTCTTTAGGGGACTGGCATCCGGATTTGCCACATGCACTACCGCGTATTTCGCTACCATATAGCTGTGCGGCAAATCCGGTGCCTGTCCCCATCTTAACCATCGCGTAGCAAGCTTATACACGGCGAACCTCACCGGTGCCGAGTATGATTAAGAGCCTGTTCCCGGCAAAGGATTGCCGGGCTACGGTACTTTCAAACAATCGTAAAAGATGGCAGACTGGAAAGTCTGCCCCACACAATTACTGATGAACAACTCTGGGTGGCACGGTCTGCGAGTCTTCGAGCTGACCGTGGTAATTACATAAACATAACCCCGCGAATCCGATATCTTGCTCTGCCGTTCTCCCATATATGATAAGATTTCCGCAAAATCAGTGGAGTAAGCCATGTATGCTCACAGAATTGCATTCATCATATTCACAGTTCTCCTGATACTCGCGATGACTTCCTGCAAGAAGGAAACGACCCCGGACACTCCGCAGCCGGAACCCGCCGATATCAATGAACTGATCGCCCAACTCGACAGCGAAGATATCAACCAGGTAAACGATGCCCTCTCGCAAATCGCCGAGATGGGCGTGGGCGCCGTCCCGAAGCTTGTGGAAACCATAAAGAGCGACAACGACAAAACGCGCGCCTGGGCCATTACCGCCCTCGGCATAATAGGCCCCGATGCAGCCGATGCCGTCCCCGACCTTATTGCCATGTTCGAAACCGCCGATCCCACGGAAACATCCTACATCGCCAACGCTCTCGGTAAAATCGGCTCCGACGCGGTTCTCCCATTGATCGCCGCATCGACCGACGACAATCCGAACGTCGCGGCGGGATCGATCACATCCCTTGGTCTGATCGGCCCGGATGCATCGGGTGCCGCGAATACAATTATCGAACAACTGGAAAACACGGATTCGAATGTACGTTATTCCGCCGCCGATGCCGTCGGGAAAATCGGCGCCGATCCTGAAACGGCAATTCCCGCGCTGATTAAAACACTGGAAGATACCGAAATCACCGTACGCATGGCGTCCGCATTATCACTCGGCGGTTTCGGTCCAGATGCCGTGAATGCGGTCGATGCCCTGCGCGCGGCATTGAATGACGAAGACGGGCTCGTCCGCGTATATGCGGCCGATTCCCTCACGAAGATCGGCCCATATGCGGAGGAAGTCACCCCCGTACTCATCGGTGCGTTGGACAATATCGGCACGGCATTGCAGGCAGCACAAAGCCTCGGGCGAATCGGACCGCTGCCCGGCGTAGTGGAAGCACTCAAGAATACACTCGATACTGATAACTCGATGCTCCTGGAATATACCATCAAAGCCTTGGCTGAAATGGGGAGCGCCGGGTCAGTCGCGGCACCTGCAATCGCCAAGATCATTGGCAACAAGAATCCCGACCTTCGCAAATCCGCCCTTAATGCCCTCTACACGATCAGTCCCGATCCGGATACCATCCTGCCGATAATCACAGGACTATTCGGCAGCGACGACGCCGGGGTACGCGCCGATGCTGCCACCGCTATCGGCAACCTCGGCCCGTCAGCCGCGGATGCATCCCCCGGGCTGCTCGAACTTCTTGAGGATGACAATTCCAATGTTCGCGCCCAGGCAGGATATGCCCTATACAGCATCGGACGTCACGGTAAAGTGGTTGTGCCGGTGTTGATTGCGTTGCTCGACGACAAGGACCCGGGCGTGCGCATCAACGCCGTCGTCACCCTCGGACGTATCGGCGCATACCCCGGGGTCGTCCCCGCTATCGTCAGGGTACTGAATGACGAGGACCCGATGGTGGTCAAATTCGCACTCTACGCCATCGGTGAATTGGGCTCGTCCGCCGCCGAGGCCGTACCCGCTCTTGCCGAAAAACTGAAGAGCAACGACCGGGAAATGCTCCAGGCGACGATAATGACCCTCAGGAATATCGGTGCACCCGCCAAGGACGCCGTACCGGCACTCGTCGCACTGGCAACACCCGATGATCCCGAGCTTTTCACATATATTGCATTTACGATCGGACGTATCGGCCCGGGAGCGAAGGTTGCAGTGCCGATGCTCACGGAACAATTGAAGAGCAACGACCCCCAGATACGGAGCGCCGCGACGTTGGCCCTCGGCTCCATCGGACCCGCCGCATCCCGCGCGGCGGATGAATTGCGCGGCCTGCTCGGCGATATGGACTGGCGGGTACGCACCGGCGCGGCATCGGCATTGAGTTTCATCGGGAAATATCCTGAAGATGCATCCCGCGTTCTGCTGGACGCAATGAAGAGTGAGAATGTCGAGGAACGACGCGGGGCCGCGGCATCGCTTTTCACTTATTCCGACAATCCCGCCGTCGTACAGGCGCTTATCCTCGCGGTTGACGATGATGAAGAATCCGTCCGCATGACCGCCATTGAATCCTTAGCCCTGTTAAGCCCTATCCCGCTGGAAGTGGTGCCGAAGATCATCGAAGCGGCCACCGATGAATCGGATGACATGCGCGAAGCAGCGGCGCGGGTTCTCGGACGCATCGGCGATAAACCGGGCGTAATGGATACGCTCATCGCACTGCTCGATGATGAAGCTACTTATGTTCGCTACGAAGCGGCATCATCACTCAGCCTGTTCGGTGCCGATGCAGCCTTGGCGGTGTCTGCTCTCACCAAGGCGATCGATGATCCCGAGGTCGATGTGCAGTGGGCCGCACTCGAGGCAATCGCCAGGATCGGCTCTAAGGCGGAAGCGGCTATTCCCGCGTTGATAAAAGTCCTCGATGATGATGTATGGCAGATCCGCGTATGGTCTGCGTATGCCCTCGGCGAAATCGGTCCGCGCGCGGCAGGGGCTGTCAATGACCTGGTGGATGCACTCGACGATGAAGTCCCCGATGTCAGAAGCGGAGCGTCTGACGCCCTCGGCAAGATCGGTTTACCCGCGAAGCCGGCGATAGGTGAATTGACAAATCTGCTCAATGATGAATTCGGGCTGGTTCGCATATCCGCGGCCCTGTCCATCAGCCTTGTCGAACCTGACGCCGCCGACTCCGGGGCATTGCTCATCGCGGAATTGAAGGATGAGAATGCCACGATCCGTGCTACCGCCGCATTCGCGCTTGGAGATATCGGCAGCGCATCGGGTGGCGTCGTCGATGCGCTATTGATTGTATTGAAAGACAAGGATACAAAAGTTCGATGGCTTGCCGCCGAAGCACTGGGCAAGATCGGCCCGGACGCGAAAGCCGCGGTAAACACTTTGACGGATTCCCTCAGCGACGGAGCCGGCACAGTGCGCGCGATGTCGGCATATGCCCTTTACCAGATCAACCCCGATGCGATCGACGCGGTGGAGAAACTCATCGAAGTCCTTGACGATCCCCTCCCCCAGGCGCGCGGGATTGCGGCGTATGCACTCGGTATGATCGGCCCGGATGCGCATGACGCGATTCCAAGACTTCAGCTTATGGCCAACACCGACAGGGGGTCATATGAAGGCAAACATGTCCGCGACACCGCCCTGAAAGCTATTGAGAAGATTGTGGTTGAGGAAGAACAGGACTGATTTGTAAATATAATCCCCGCATCCCATTTCGCGGATTACACTCATCCGCACACTGAACCCAAACGTTGCATAAATTTATCTTGATTGATGGCACGGTCTGCCCGACGCTTTGGGAGGGCTGACCGTGGTCTTCATCGATAATCCCGCATACTATCCCGTTCACGTTCCCACGGTCAGACTCGAAGACTCGTCAGACCGTGCCATCAAGATTAATACCTCAAAGTGTCAACGGTCGTTACCTTGGACTTAACCAAATGAATATCTTCAGTAGGGGCTAGCCGGAGGCTCGCCCTCCGTCTTAAATACCGCATGACCCTGAGGGTGACCCTCCAGTGTTCGGCTTCAAATACAGCTTTACCATAGGGGTAGGGAGAATCAGTTACCTGATTCCCCCCCCCTCCGAACCGTG
>CBDVBS010000379.1:0-4174 GCA_965372275.1 uncultured bacterium
ACCCTTGTCCCGAAACCCCGCTGCGGATTCATTGACAGTATCGGGACAAGGGTGTCCCGATACAACTGAGACCTCGTAGCCCCGGGTTGGCCGCATCCTTTCCATCTATTGATTAATTGCGGCCTACCCGGGGTAGAAGCCAATTTATTTCATGGATAAGGATGCCTTCAACACCGGGCTACCAGATATTGCCCTTGTGTTTAAGCTTGAGTATCCAACATTTAATCTCATTAAGGGTGATATTTAGTGATGCAAACCGTCTGAATTGGTATAATTCCAAACCGTGTTTTAAGATGCGTGTAGCTGTTGTAAGTGATATACACGGCAACCTTCCCGCCCTCGAGGCGGTGATGAGCCGTATTGAATCGGAGAAAGCCGATATCCTGCTCTGTTGCGGGGATATTATCGGCTATTGCGCCGAACCGGGCGCATGCATCGACCTGATCCAGTCGAAGGCCACACGATGCATTCGCGGCAATCATGAAGTGGCATTGCTCGACCCGCGCCACGCCGACGCATTCAACGAGTACGCGCGGGAAGCCATCTACTGGACAAAAGGAGTGTTGAGCAATGCGCAGATGGATTTCATCAAGAGCCTGAGCGACAGCGCGCGTTGGGAAGATTTCGTGCTCGCCCACGGGAGCCTGCTCGATCCGGATGAATATGTCTTCAGCGAGCACCAGGCGTCGGCAAGTCTTGAAGTCATGCCGTGCCGCATAGGCTGCATAGGACATACGCATTACCCCGAGGCCTACGCGATGGATACGGACGGGATGGTCATCTCGAATCCGGATGATGTGTTCGGCGAGGGACGTTTCGAATTGCAGGATGGTTACCGCTACCTGGTGAATGTCGGAAGCGTGGGCCAGCCGAGGGACGGATTCAACCACGCGTCATTCTGCCTCTTCGACCTCGGTGAATCGTGGGCCGAGCTGATAAGGGTTGAATATGACATCGGACGTACCGCCGACGCGATAAAGGAAGCCGGACTTCCGGAGATACTGGGACAGAGATTGTACCAGGGAAGGTAAGGATACTCTTTTCTGATGAGTGGGGGTAAATTTTCGGGTTGATCCTTTCGATGGGGAGGAGATGAAACTGAAAGGCATGTACTTATTGAAATCCGCTATATTAGCGTTAATTCTGCTGACCTTTCTCCCATCAACATATGCGGTCGCTGTCCAGGATTCGGGGATGGATTTTACGGACAATGGAGTTGATCCGGAAATCCTGCAAATCCAGGAGGAATCACGGGGACACTTCAAGAGGGCGTTCGACAACCTTGATTATGACGAATACCTGCAAACCGCCAGGATTCTTGAAGAATTACTGCGCGACTACGGCACCGATATATTTGTCAAAGATGCATATTTCATTCTCGCCGATATCTATTATGCCAGGCTTCAGGATGAGACTTACTGCCGCGAAGCGATAAGGGTGCTCGAGAGTTTCCTCGAGACGTTCCCGTATCGCGATGAATGCCTCGATGCCCGGATGACGATCAGTTTTATCTACTACCGTTATCTCAATGAACTCGATAATGCCGTCGAAGTTCTTAACAGCTACTTCGATACACTCTCCTACTACACCTACCTTGAAAGCGAACTGCTCCAGGCACAACTGCTGCTGGCACGTTGTTATCAGAAACAGGGCAAGTTCGGCCGGGAGAAGAAAGTCTGGGACGGTCTCATATACACTAATCCCGATGCCGACAGCTATGGGAGATACCGGTTTCTGGATGATATTGAAAACTGGAAACGCCTTAGCGGGGAGGGGATCGTAGTATATTTCCAGGCCGGTATCCCCGAGGGCGATTACCAGGCGATCTTCAGTGCCGCCGAGACGGAACTCAGCGTGCTTGAGTCTATTTTCGGCAATACACTGCCGGGTCCGGTTGTACTTTATCTCTACACCGATACCGACACATTGGCGCAATACACACATTTCGATGAATCGTTCAGTGTCGATAACGCCGGTGAAATTCATATGCACGCCGGCAGCAGGGATGAAATACCTCAGCTTATGACCAATGTTTACTCATCCGCGCTGAACAAGAGGCCGAGAGATGAGCGGCATCCGCTGATGAAGGGCGGGTTGGATTATTTCAGGTACGTTGACCCATCGGGAAATGATGTTGATCGTTTAGCTGCAAGGCATCTTTCGATATTTGACGATACTCCAAGTGCTTCATTATTGCTGAGGGAATCCGCATTTTATGGCAGTGCGGAATATGACAAGTTGGCGGGAAGTTTCTGCGCGTATCTCATTAAGAACAAACCTGTGAAGGATTTCATCACTCTCTATAACGGGCTTTATCCGAGGCACGAACCTGAGCAGGTAGAAGTGATTTTCGAATTATTCTACGGCAGGTCGATGGATGACCTCGTGGCCGAATGGTACGACGCGCTCTCGCCGCGGATTGCGGAGGCAAGGCTGGACAGGAGTATTTCATCCTATGATAGAAACCCGGTGGAACTCGATCTCTCAACTCCCGAAGCCGCCCTTGGAAGCTGGTACGAAGCCCTGCGTATGGGTGATTACGACGCCCTGATGGGTGCAAGCGCGCCCGATCTCGCGGAGCTTCTCAAAGATGCGAAGGAGGCATACGAAGAGGAAGGGATATTCGACGAAGTCCTCATCGAGGAATTCGTGTTCCCATACTATCCAACGACGTACCGGGTAACGAGTGAAGGACCCATCGGCGATGAATTGTATATATTCAAAATTGAAATAGTCAAGGACGGCGAAGTTATCGAAGAGAAGAATGTTGCATTAACCAGGATCAAGAAGAAGTGGTATGTTGGCACAAATCCCTGATTGCTTAACAACTCGGGGAGAATTTAAGACATTAAATATATGCCGCTGACTTGGTGTTTTGGGAATTTATTCCCGAAACCCTTTAAACAGTATCAAGAACAGTTTCGGGAATAAATTCCCAAAACACCGTAACCGTAGGATATTCTCATTATGTTAGAGTCTCTAAATATATGCCGCTGACTTATGTCATAAAATCAATGCGTCCCCGTCAATGGGTGAAGAACCTCGTTGTATTCGGGGCGCTTCTGTTCGTGCCGGGGGCGGTCAGGTTACCGGCGTGCTGGTTGTATGCTTTTGGTGCATTTGCAGCATTCTGTTTCCTGTCGGGGGCGATATACCTCCTTAACGATGTTGTTGACAGGTCGAAGGATATGCTTCATCCCCGAAAGAAGAACCGCCCGATAGCGGCGGGGAAGCTTAAACCATCCATGGCGATAGCATCGGCCATTGTGGCGCTTGTTATCGGTTTCGCCCTGTGCTTCTTGATCGATACGATTGCCGCTAAACCGATGTTCACGGAAACCGCCCATGAGCCGTACGGTCTGACGATCGTCGCGTTTTCATATGTGATCCTCATGGTGCTGTATTCATACTGGCTGAAGCGCGAGATAATTCTCGATGTCCTCATCCTTGCAATAGGATTCGTATTACGCGCCGTGGCGGGGGGATTCGCGCTCGATGTACGCATCAGCCCATGGCTCTTAGCGACCACGCTTTTCATCAGCCTTTTTCTCGCCCTTGGAAAACGCCGGGCCGAGATAAAGGAACTCGAAAGCGCCGCCGGGTCGCATCGGGAAGTGCTCGACAACTATTCGGTATCGCTTATTGATTCGCTCCTCGTGGTATGCGCATCGGCGAATATAATGAGCTATTCCCTCTATACATTCCTCCACGATTTCGGGACGAACGCGTCAAATGGGGAAGTAGTCGGCGGCGATTTAAGACTTATGTTCAGCATACCGTTCGTCATCTACGGCATCTTTCGCTACCTGCATCTTGTGTTCCACTACGATGTCGGTGAAAGGCCTCACGAGGTGATAACGCACGATGACAACCGGCTCATCATCTGCGTCATCGGCTGGATCATCATCGTGATATTCATGCTGTCTTTGAAATAATGCAATCGTCGCGGACATAGATGAATACTGTTGATATCACTGTGCATCTATTGGGTATATCTATTTGCTTTAAGGCGTCTCCATTATTGTTTTTATACCAATTTTAGAAATCAGCTCTTTTTTTACAGTGAACCGGGTATCGCAGGTCTCTGACCTGCGGCATTACATAATGGCAAGTGTAGGTCGGGAGACCTACACTACCCGTTCATTCAAGCATTGATTACTAAGATTGGCCTTAA
>CBDVBS010000380.1:0-4165 GCA_965372275.1 uncultured bacterium
CGCTTGTTGTAAAACACCGCTATGCCCGAAGACGGTCAGTAGCGGTGGCACACGGTGAACGGTGATACACATGTTTGGTAAGAGCACCGCTGTCCTCGATGACTCGGATAGCGGTGGCACACGTAATCATGGTCTAAGGTAGCTGCTATCTTTCCGTCTTCGGAAAGTAGCTGCTAACCTTTTACGGATAATAAAATGAATGCAGTGATCCGAGCCACGACCGTCAGGGAGTGGACACTCTGAGCACGGGCAAGCTCCGAAGACGTCGCTTGTCCGTGGCACCATGGGACTGGGTAGCGCGTATCTATAGGTCGCTCTGCGACCGATGATGCGCGCTTGTTGTAAAACACCGCTATGCCCGAAGACGGTCAGTAGCGGTGGCACACGGAGAAGACACTGACATACTCGAAGACTCGCAAGTCAGTGCCACCCGGAGAACAATCCAGGATAGCTGTGTTTTTTATGCCGGGAGATGCGATATAATATGAACCTGTTTATTGAACTGGTAGTTACGATACATGGACATCATTATTCGGAGGATAAAATGCACAGATTCCTTTTGATTCTTTTCATATCAGTAACAATCGTATTCTTTGCCTGCGCCGCTGAACGGGATGAACCGGCACCATCGGGTGAACCTTCCGGGGAAATCACAACTACTGAAGAGCCGGCAATGACTCCCGCCGATACGGTAAACGGGTCCGTTACAAGCCCCGCCGGAGTGAATGTCCCCGGGGTGGAGACCGGTGAAGCAGTTAGGGGGATGACAACGGATGGAGCTTCCTCAACCTTCGTGGACAACCGTTTCCTGTATGATCTCGTCAGCGCGATAATTATGAATGATATGGAAGTTGTAGAGGGCTTTTCCACCGATGAATTCTTCGAGGATATCGATAAAACCATTGCGGAAATCGGGTTAAGGGACTACCTCAAGGGCGAAGACTATACTGCGTTGTGGGCAAAGGTGGACAAGGCAAGCACACTGAGCCTGAATGTGCTCTCCGACGGAATGATGATCGGCATATGGGATCTCGTCGGGCAGGAAAGCGGTTTGAAGGACTTCTCGGTGCAGTTTGAAATAAAAATGTCCGCAGAGGGTTACAAGGTAATCTCTTACATTGTGTTATAGTCTTGGCATTGGAGCCGGACCGGCTTCCATGGTTTTGGCGTATAGCCTTTTTCCGCGGCATTTGATATTATGGGTTACGATATTTTCGACTACTCTTTTGGAGGATGAAGGATGAAGCGTATCGCTTTCATACTCTTGAGCCTGTTACTCGTTGTCATTATCAGCGGGTGTGGTTCACCTGACCAATCGGTGAAGATGTTCCTCAAGTACCGCATAAACAACGATATAACCGCGGTCAAGCTCTACTGCACCGAGGACGTGGAAGACCAACTCGATAACGGTGAGCTTACTCTTGGCTACCTTGGATTCCAGGAGGCGTTCGGTGCTCATGTTTCCTGGGGCAATGTGAAATCACAGATTTCGCTAAGGGAAATCAAAAGGACAACCGATGAGGTTGAAATCGCCATGGGTTCAGCCTTCGGGGATGTTATCTTCAAATTGGTTCACACGGGTGGTATGTGGAAAATTGATAATATCGATGGCATTAAAGGTCTCCCGACAGGCGATCAAGAGGTTCCTGATGAGACCTTGCCTGAAGAGGATGCTGTTGTCCCGCCGGATTAGACAGGGAACCGATAAGGGACACTGGTTTCCGGCGTTTCCGCGCACTATGCGATATCGAATGTTGGATAGACGAATGTACTACGCGGCTTTTCTCATAGCCGCGTTTTTCTTTATTTCGGGATGTTCATCGCCTGAGGATGCCGCTGAGACGTTCCTCGTCAAATGCTTTGCCGCCGATTTCGAAGGCGCGCGCCGGGGGGCAAGCCCTGAAGTGGTCAAGGCTTTCCGGGAATCCATCGATTCGGCGGGGGGGATAGCCCCGATAAAGGAGAAGGTCGAAATATCTGAACTCGAAAGTTTGTTTGACGAATGTTTCGATGTGGTTGTCGAAAGGCGCATGAAATCGTGGGCCGTGGTGATTGTGCAGCCCGATTGGACGTCTCTCAATCGGGATGTTTCACAGGTTATAAACTGTTCGGGAGACGGATTCCGCCTGCTCGTGGTCAAAGAGCATGGGCGATGGATAGTCGGGGGAGTGCTCCCCCTCGAAAGTCCGGAGGTTGTTGAGGATGAGGACTACGATGGGATAATTGATGACGGGGAAGAAAGGCCTGATTAAATTCTATTAAATTTGTATAAGATGACCTTTCTGTATAGGATACTATTAATAGGAGTTAATAAGAAATTTAAAGGAGAAGACTCACGATGAAGAAGATCATTGTAGCGCTTGTATTGTTTTTCCTCCTCAGCATCCCGGCGATGGCCGCCGAAGATGAGGACTGGGATGGACGTTTCGGTGTGAATGCCGGAATGCTCTTCTTTAGCAACGATGCCCTTGATGACAGTTCATGGTTTGCCGGAATCGAATACGCCGCCGACATGTGGTCTGTCGCACTCGATTACACCACACCCGATGCGATCGGGGGCAGTGCTGACCAGTTCATGATGGTGCACATCGACTACCTCTACTATTTCAACATGGATGACTACGAGAGCAGTGAGATCCCGACCTATGTCGGTCTCGGCTACACCCATCGCATCAATGGAGACGCCGCTGATGACGGGGGCGGATTCAACATCCAGCTCGGAATGGACTGGGACGAGAACTGGAACTTCGAAGCCAAGTATGTCTATTTCGACAGCGATGACAGCCTGTGGGGAATCGGCGTCGGCTGGTTCTTTAACTAAACATCGCCACCGGCTATGGTTTTACAGCCCGTCTCAAACACGGGCATTTTCTGTTTGTTGATTAAGGCTGAAGGAACTCGGTATTATGTGCTTGGGTATTAGTAATTTGTAAGGAAGGACCAATCCTATTGTCGTTGTTTGTGCTGAGTGCAAAAAGGAATAAATGCTGGTAACATTGGAACCAGCTTAGTCAATCTGGAACAAGGACTGTGAGGCGAGCCAATGGTACACCAGCGAATCATCCAGAAAGCCAGGCGACTTCTTGATGCAGGCAAATTCAGGAAAGTAATAGGACTGAGAAAAGCATATGAACGGGCTCCAGACCGGGTTTTGGGGCAGATATTGGCTGACGCATATGCGAAATATGCACAAGATAGTATCCCAAAAACGTGGAAGAAATACTCTAAAGGAAGAGAGAGGGAATTTCAGAAAGTATACGGGCTTTGTGAATCTTGCGTAGGATTAGATCCTGATAGTTATTTAGGGTACCAGGTCTGGGGTGAAGCGCTTGAAATACAGGGTTCATCTGTTATAGGCCAAGAATCAAAACCGTTGCTCGATCAATCTCTGGACAAACATAAGCAGGCAATACAAATCAAACCTGATTCAGTTGATACTTTGCTATTTGTGGGCACAACGTATTTAAAATTAGCTGCCCTCAATAGCCATTCTGACGCTGGTGAATATTATAATCTTGCGCTGCAACATTATATTAAAGGACTTAAAGCTTGGGATGATGACATAGTGGAACCTATTATTCTGGATCTCCGGGATACTTTCACTTATGAAACCGGTAACCCGTTGAACCCTCATCAAGATGTCAATAGTGCATTTGATGTTGCTCGAAGATTCTACGAGTACTGTATGGAAAACCATCCCGAAGAAAGCTATTCATTCCTCTATCATGGCTGGGCACTTGCCGGTTTAGCAGATGGTTTACGTGGGGAAGAATCGGAAGCGATGTTCGACCAGGCTTACGAGTATTATCAGAAAGCACGAGATATGGAACCTGAGGATGGGGTCATTATTGAACAGATTGCATGCACATATGTAAATCATGCTGCTCGAAGGTCAGGTGAACAAGCTGATAGGTTATATGCCAAGGGAGTGGGACTATTGGGGGAAATTGCGAATGAGAGATTCCCAAGTGATTATTGCAGGTTGGGTAACATTTATATGACCTGGGCATCGACTAAGTCTTATGCAGATGCTTTGCAGATTTACGAATCTGCAAAAAAGAGTTTCCTGAAAGCGGAATTAAAAGAGAAGGGAATTTCTTCATACAATTTATCCTGCTTATATTCACTACTGGGTAACAAGGAAGAGAGCAAAAAATGGTTTATG
>CBDVBS010000381.1:0-4163 GCA_965372275.1 uncultured bacterium
GATGGAAGTCGGATTGTTAGGCATATATCTGTCGCGGTTCTTCCGCAACGCGTTCGGCACTGTCGGTTCACTCTGGCTGATCGCCGCCCTCGTGTTCCTGCTGTTCTTCGCGCTCACGGGAATCTCAATATTCGGCACAATAAAGGGGATGCGGGGAGCGATCGCGGGATGGCGTGAGAAAGCGAAGGTGAGGGCGCTGGCAAAAGCCGTGCAGGTCGCCGCTGAAGCCGAAGAGGAAGTGGATGAAGAGCGCGAAGTGGGCAAGGTCATTGTTGCCGGACAGCGCGAGGATAAATCAGAAGAGAAATCACAGCTCAATTTATTCAAGGGTGATTCGGAAGAAGCTTCCGGCGAGGATGATGAGGATGCCCCGAAACCGAAGAAGAAGAAGAAACGGAGACGCCGAAAATATAAACTCCCACCATTGAACCTGCTGAGGCCATCGCCCAAGCAGATAAATGGCGATAAGGAACAGGCGGAAGCGGCAGCGTGCGTCATACGTACGCTTGAGACCTACGGCGTGCAGGCCGAACTTCTCGACATCATACGCGGCCCGCGCGTGACGAGGGTCGAGGTCGGTATCAGCGAGGGTACCCGTCTCTACAAGGTGGAAGCGTTATCCGAGGAGATCGCGTATGCCCTCCCCGCCAAGGCGGTACGTATCGAAGCTCCGATCCCTGACAAGCGAGCCGTGGGCATCGAGTTCCCGAACAGGACCCCGGTGATCGTGACCCTTCGTGAGATGCTTGCGGATGAAAAATGGAAGAAGCACCCGTCACCTTTATATATGGCAATCGCAAAAGATCTCGGCAGCGAATCACTATACGCGGACCTGTGCAGTATGCCGCATCTGCTGATAGCGGGCGCGACCGGCACGGGCAAATCGGTCTGCCTGAACGCCTGCATAATCTCACTGCTCTATCGCACGAAGCCGGACGAACTCAGGATGATACTCATCGACCCCAAGGGCGTCGAGATGGCGATATATGAAGGCCTCCCGCACCTGCTGGCCGAGGTTGTCAATGATATCGAGGATGCTCTTAACGCGCTCAGGTGGGCGGTCGAGGAGATGCGCGGGCGCTTTAAAAAGCTTAAAGCGGCGGGCGTCAACAATGTCGCGGAATACAACGAGAAGATCGGTGCCGAAGAGGACCCTTTGCCGTACATCGTTATAGTCATCGACGAGATGGCCGACCTCATGGCCGCCGAGCCGGTCGAGATGGAACGCGTCATCGCGGCGCTCACACGTTTGGCACGCGCGGTCGGCATACACCTGGTGCTGGCAACCCAGCGTCCCGATGTGAAAGTTATCACCGGCGGTATCAAGGCGAATATCCCGGCGCGAATAGCGTTCAAACTTCCCGCGCCGCAGGATTCACGCACCGTGCTTAACAACAAGGGCGCCGACAAACTGCTCGGTAAGGGCGACATGCTGTACCAGGGCGTGGAAGAGATGAAACCCATACGCGCCCAGGGAGCATTGGTTACCGGTGGAGAAATGAAGCGCGTGGTGAAATTCTGGGTCGATCAGGGTGAACCCGAGTACGATGATGAAGTGCTCAAGAATCGGGACCCGGTCAGCAACCGCGCACAATCAAACGGCTCCCAGTCGGTGCAGAACATAAGCATCCAGGACCAGGAGCTGCTCGATAAGGCGATACGAATTATCTGGACCGAGGGTGAAGCGTCCGCGAGCCTGCTGCAGCGCAAGTTGGGTATCGGCTGGCCCAAGGCGGGGCGGTTCATGGGCTTCCTCGAAGAGATGAGACTTGTCGGCCCCAAGGCTGGAACGAAACCGAGGTCGATATCTTTCGACGAGAACCACCCGGCGCTTAAGCTGTTCGAGGATGAAGATTATGCGAATGTAAACGTTAAGGCGGCTGCCACTGAAGATAAGAAGAAGTCATCCGGTGAGGATGATGATTTCATCCCGCCGGTCGATTCTCTCGACGGTGACAGGGCGGCTGGTGAGATAAGCGGAATTTGATTTTGATAATGATTGTAACCCACGAAATGGGATTCGTGGGTTACTTTTTTCGTCATACAGATATACCAAGTTTATTCCATGGCGTCTGAAAAAAAACATCGGCAGTTTTATCCCATCAGGGGACTCGTCGGCTCGTTCCTGATAATGATAGTCATCGGGACCCTGTTGCTGTGGCTGCCGTGGGCTTCGCAGGATGGCAAGCCGCTCCCGCTGATCGATTCGATATTCACGGCCACATCGGCGGTATGCGTAACCGGGTTGATAGTGCGCGATACACCGGCTCACTTTTCGACATTCGGTGAAGTCGTGATACTGATTCTCCTCCAGGCCGGTGGTATCGGCATATTGTCGTACACAACCCTCTTCGCGGTATTGATGGGACGGCGCATCCGTTACAAGAACCTGAACCTGTTCCGCGACACATTCGGGTCGCAGCCGGAGCGATCGATCGCCGACCTTCTCAAGTGGATCATCATTTTTACATTTACGATTGAATTCATCGGGGCAATCCTGCTGCTGCCGAGTTTCCTGCGCGATGCATCGACGCTGAAGGCCATATATCTATCGGTATTCCATTCGGTGAGCGCGTTTTGCAACGCGGGCTTCTCACTGTTCAGCGACAGCTTCATGGCATACCGCGGCGACTGGCTTCTGAATTTCGTGATATGTTCACTCATTATCATTGGCGGGATCGGTTTCCCGGTCATCGCGGATATTTTCGAGAACCGCAAACTTTCGAAGCTGAGTCATCATTCGCGGTTGGTGATAAGGATCTCGCTGTGGCTTATCGTGGTCGGCTGGGCGCTCATCTATCTTTTCGAGAGCCGGATCGATCCGAATTTCTGGAATATGCCCGCCCACGAGCGATTATTCACAACGCTGTTTCAATCAATTACGGCACGTACCGCCGGGTTCAACACTCTCGACATAGGCGCTATGACCACCCCGGCGTTGATGGTGATCATCTGCCTGATGTTCATAGGCGGATCGCCGGGCAGTACGGCGGGCGGTATCAAGACGACCACATTCGCCGTCGCCGCAAAGAGCGCGTTTGTGTTTTTGTCGGGGAAACGTGTGGTTGACCTCGGCGGAAGACGGGTGACACAGGCAAGTCAGTTCCGTGCCGGGGGATTGGCATTCTTAGCGGTGATACTTCTTGTGTTCGCGACGATACTTATTGCGGCACTATCGAATATTGCCCTGCGCGACGCGGCGTTCGAGGCTGCAAGTGCGTTTGGCACGGTCGGCCTGAGCACCGGTGTGACCCAAGGCATGGAATCCGGTCAGAAGATTATTATCATACTGCTCATGTTCATCGGCAGGGTTGGCCCGGTCAGCCTCGCATTGAGCCTTGGATTACGTGAGAAGGGTGAGCTGGCAACAAGACCGGAAGTGGATATACTTACGGGGTAGAACTGTTGCAAATCAGATTGCGGATATTAGTGCAATATCAATAACTCTCCAATGTGCCGCAAAAACAAAGAAGCGTGTGTGCCACCGCTACTGACGTTCTTACGGCATAGCGGTGCTTACTCAATGATATGCAACTGTCAAGACACCGCTATGCCCGAAGACGGTCAGTAGCGGTGGCACACGGTTTTCAAAATTGAAATTGGAATAATGTTGTTTACTTAACCGGGAATGATTCTCTGTCAATGGGGATTGGGCCGGTTCCGGGTTCTTGCCATTCATTATAACTTGACCAGTGCCAATCCTCCGGATTCTCAACCAACCCACGTCTCACTGGATTTCTATGGATGTATTCTACAACCGTCAATAGAGTTTCACCATCAGTGATGTTCCTGTCGTAACCACCTCCAGGCAGCCAGAAACGGTAGGGGGCATTCTTTTGTCCTGTGGAGAAGAGATGCAGTTGTTCAGGGGAATTCTCTTTGGTTCTCTTTATAACCTCTTTCCCGACAGGCCTTTTAATTGAGGACAAAATTTTTCCAACTGAGTAGGTGTCATTTTGGGGATATATCAACAAATATACATGCTCAGGCATGAATACATATGCCCATACATCAAAGCTGTAATACGCCTTTTTCCTTAAGATGGCATCTGCAAGGCATTTTCGATTAAAATCATTCTCAAGAAAAGGTTGTCTCTTGTGACAAGAGAATGTCAATTCATGTGCATGTCCTTGAAGCTCAACCCTCTTACATTTCTTTCTGTA
>CBDVBS010000382.1:0-4134 GCA_965372275.1 uncultured bacterium
TCCTTCATATTGATCACCTACAAACTTCGAAGACTCGTTTGTAGGCGGCACCCGGCTGTAATAAAAGGGGTTGATTTACACGATTCGTCTGATACTACGAAAAAAGGATATTGCTTTCACCGACCGCCTTTCCGTGAACGCTGTCAACTTCCGCCTTGCCGCGAATACGAATTCCGAGGTAGCCTTCCGAAAGAAGCAGTATAAATATTTCCCCCTCATCCAGCCTCTCATTCAGAACCGGAGAACCTTCGTTCGACATAATGGAAAGGACACTCACACCGTCTTCCATAGCTTTTATCACAATATATTCCATAAAGTCCCTCTAAAAAACCTTTATATAGTATCCATCAGAAACCCCGGATCATCCCGTCTTCTTCTTGATAACATAAAGGCACACCCCATCTCCGCCGGGAATTGTTTTCTCAAGGCCGAACTCAACCGAGGGATTCAGATGATTGACCAGGACTTCCTCCATGGCTATGTGGGCGCTGCACATATCTACACGATCCATCGGGTAGGGGCATTTCGGTATTGCAATGACGACCCTTTCATCATTGAATTCGAGTACTTCACCTTCGGCAAGCATATTATCGAATACTTTGATGATGAGCAGCCCGATCTTCTTGACATCCCAGGATTCTTCCCTGTCCTTGACCCTCCGGGCGATTTCAAGGCCGTACTCGGTACTTATATCGCGTATGAGTTCCAACCCATCATCTCCGAGACGTTCAACGATTCCTGTATATATTCTCTTGATACGCCGGCAAAATCCTCGATTGCTGCGACGATAGCGCACATCCATCGGGTCGATTTCATATTCAACACCGGGCGGTAATTTCAGCATTGTTATCCTCCGTTGAGAAATAATAATATCACAAGTCTCATGCAAAAAAGGCCCTTACAGGCCTTTGAATGTCGATTGTAACAATCTTGCGGCAAGATCAGAACGTAATTACATGCATGCGAGGTTTCCACCAGGCATCATAGCTTTCAGCCATCTCGCCGAGCGTAAGACTCAGCAGCCATTCATCCCATTCGGGTATATCGAGATCAAGCGGTGCTGGACCGTTGATAGCCCAATCCATCCAGTCGATTGACCGGTACTGATCCATAGCTTCAAACCTGAGCAGCCATTCATCCCACTCCGGAATATCAAGATCGAGGGGAATCGTGGAAGTATGCAAGCCGTACAACCATTCATCCCACTCCGGGATATCCAGATCAAAGAACGTGGCCAGTAGCCATTCATCCCACTCCGGGATATCCAGATCAAAGAACGTGACCAGTAGCCATTCATCCCATTCAGGTATATCAAGATCGTAAGGACACACACCGTTTACCAATGATGCGCCTATCATTACTGAGATCACATCTTCGGCAGTGAGTCCCAGTTCGCCAAGCGGAACGTATAGTGGAATGAATATATCGGTCGGTTCGGGATCCACAAAACAGGCGGCATTGAGCTGGAATGCTAAGGCTGGAGTTATGCCTGACATCACGGCCTGTGCAGCTCTCTCGCCAGGGGTGGTTAATGTCGAAGACGAACATCCTGCAATTACAATTGCCCCTACAAGGAATAAAACCAGGATTGTTTTACGCATGTTTCTCCTCGTTTTTACTCGAACCACACAAAGCGGTCCTGAATTTCCTCGGAGAGGAAATATTCGATATCTTCCTCTCTGTTTTCTACAAGATGAATGCTCTCTTTCATTGCAATCACCTCAAACTGAAAGATATATAAAATTATACTATCAAATTAAGGTTGATAAATATACCTTAAGTCTGATTAATTTTCCTTAAATCTCATTAAGACCAAATGGTTCGCTCAAGTCCCATTATTCTGTTCGGCAGGAACTTAATAAACCTTAATGAAATTGAATAAGGATTACTTCCGGGAGTGGATTAACTTCATATATTGTGCAATAAAACGCAATTGCCGCGAAATGATGTAAATGATATACTTATTGGTTTGAACGATTGGAGGATACGCTAATGGAAGTGCCGCTTTACAACAAAGGGAAGTTAAATCCGGGTATGCTTAAGCTCGATCTTTTCTGCAAGGGAATAACCATAGACGAATCGTGCAATCTTGCGGAAGATGGGCGTCATATAATGAGGCTCAGGGCAGGTTTAGGGTCCGGGCTTGAAGTCGAATTGCCCGAGGGACTATGGGTCAATATCCCGGTTCTGGAGTATTTCGCTTCCGCAAGTCCATATTCGTTCAGGCTTGATAACGGTGAATATTCCATCTGGCGGGAAGAGGAGAAGGTAGTCGATGTTAAGATGCCGAAACGTCCGGAATTCTATGACAGGAAGACATCTTCCGGAAAACTGATGAAACGTATCGGTCAGCTCCAGGGGACATACCTCGGTATTTACGCATCCAAATCGTGCTCTTTCTGGACGAAGTATGAAGGTCACAATTGCCGCTTCTGTTCAACGGGCCTTAATATCGGCCCCCAGGAGGAAGAGGATAAAGCGATTCAGGACGTGCTCGATATCGTGAAAGCTGCGCGTGAAGAAGAAGGTATCACTTTCGTGCATTTCAATACCGGGTTCTTCGACGGTACCGGCGCTGAGAGCATGATCCCATATGTTGAAGCTGTTGTAGAGGAAGTCGGATTGCTGGTCGGCGTACAGTGTCCTCCCGCTAAGGATTTCAGTGTGTATGACAAGCTCAAGGAAGCCGGATGCGACCACATGAGTTTCTGCTACGAGATACACGACCCGAAGATATTCGCCGATTGCTGTCCCGGAAAAGCGAAATATCTCAGCCAGCAGTTGTACTTTGATGCCATCGAATATTGCTGCAAATTATATGAGAAGGACAGGTTTGGCAGGGGGCATATCTCAGGTGAGATCATTGCCGGTATTGAGCCGTATGAAAAAACTCATGAAGCGATAGACTGGATCACATCGGTTGGTGCGTTCCCGACGGTATGCGTATTCAGACCGATTCCAGGGACAAACTACGGCGATTGGCCGTCACCAAATACCGAGGATATGATCCCGGTCTTCGCGCATATGTACGAAGCCTGCATGGAAAACAACATTCCGCTCGGGCTCGCGCCGAATCTTGAAATTTCGATAGTTATTCAGCCCAAGGAAGGACGGTATTTCCTTGATAACCGTAACAAGTACAGGGCACAGGAGATGAAGCTGAGCCTTGCGCGCCAGGCGGTGAAGTTGGTATTCAACAATCGCGTGAAAGCCGCACAGAAAAGAGCGGCAAAGAAAACCGCACAGGCTGAGTCATAGAACAGGTATTTTCTCCTTGTTAGTATTCGGAGGAACGAAAGTGAAATTGAGTCGAAAAAATTTCTTGAAGATATTGGGACTGGCCGGTGTCGCAGTTGCCGCCGGAGGGTACGGGGGCGCCAAGATCCACAAGTATATGGTTGAGCATCCAAGGATGAAAAGCATCGACCGCAAGGTCGTTATGCTTGGATTCGACGGGATGGATTTCAATATGACAAAGAAATTCCTCGACCGTGGAATGCTCCCGAACTTTCAAAAGCTTGCACAGAGGGGCGGTTTCAAGCCGATCATGCCGACAAATCCCGCAGAGTCGCCGGTAAGCTGGGCGTCATACGTAACCGGATGTAATCCAGGGAAAACCGGTATATATGACTTCCTCAATCGCGATCCTGAAACTTATTACCCGTACCTTGCCGGGGTTGAAAAAGTACCGGGAAGGTTTCTATTCGATGCAATCCCAATTAAAAAACCAAAACTCGTGAACCTGCGCGGCGGAAAGGCAATATGGAATTACACTGCCGAAGAAAATATCGCGGCCAAGTACCTGCGTGCGCCGAGCGCGTTCCCTGTCGATCAGCTCGGCGGAAACCGGCTGCTGGCGGGATTCGGAGTTCCGGATATTCGGGGTACCCAGGGAACATATTCCTACTATGTCGATGACCTCGATTACGCGTGGGAAAAATCGAATATGAATAACAGGGGAGGGGATACGGAATTCGGTGGGAAGGTTATCGAGTGCGACAAGAATCGTGACGGCTCCATCGACACATACATAGTCGGGCCGCGTAACCCGCTCACGGGCGGACGCGAGGACGTCAACATCAATGATTTTCATATAGACATATTCGATGACAGGGTTGACCTCTCGGTCCAGGG
>CBDVBS010000383.1:0-4125 GCA_965372275.1 uncultured bacterium
CGCCTGTCCGGTTGACCACGCCATGCTCCATATCCTGAAGCAGATCGATGAGTTGGCAAAGCAGCCTGCGGAAAAATAAAGTTATGGAAAACATCTACTTACCATCGATGATGAACCTCGAGGACGTACGTTGGGAAACCTACGACACGGTCTCATTCAAACTGACATTCAGGGAAGAAGCCGAACGTGAAAAATTCTTCTCGGACTACAAGACCGGCCAGTTCGGTGAATTCTCCGCCTTCGGTATGGGTGAATCGACATTCTGCGTCGCTTCATCACCGACGCGCACCGATTACATCGAGTGCACGTTCCGCAAGGCGGGTAAGAACACCAAGGGCCTCGCGGACCTGAACCCCGGCGACACCGTCGGCTTCCGCGGGCCATACGGCAACTGGTTTCCCATCGATGAATGGAAGGGCAAGAATATCGTCTTCATCGCCGGTGGGATCGCCCTGCCGCCACTGCGTTCGGTCATATGGAATATCCTCGATTTGCGCAAGGATTACAACGACGTAACGATCGTCTATGGCGCGCGTTCGGTCGCCGACCTGGTGTATAAGCATGAATTAAGCGAATGGGAAAAGATGTCGGATGTAAATCTCGTCCAGACCGTCGACCCCGGCGGCGAGACCCCCGACTGGAAGCATCATTCCGGGTTCGTGCCGACGGTTCTCGAACAGGCGGCGCCCAAACCGGACAACTCAATCGCCATCGTATGCGGCCCGCCGATCATGATCAAATTCACATTCCCGGTACTCGATAAACTCGGTTTCAAGGATGACCAGATTTACACCACGCTTGAGAACCGGATGAAATGCGGCCTCGGTAAATGCGGGCGCTGCAATGTCGGCGAGATTTATGTATGCAAGGAAGGCCCGGTATTCCGCGCGGATAAGCTGAAGGAACTCCCACCGGAGTATTGATATTGTTATCGCATCCCGGCATTCCGACTTCATGTAACCCGGCATTCTGATGCCGGGAAATAGATTCTGTTGTAATGAAATACGAGACCGGAATATGATTTATCCTCGGCATCAGAATGCCGGGTTACATAATTTGGAGATCCATAATCGCATCATCCCCAGGTTCGGTATCAATATCCCCAATCTTCTTTCTAAGGGCATCAATCATAAGCTTTTTCCTTTCCTCATAGAATTCTCTGAAGTTCCTTAAGGACAAGTCAACATTGGGGATATAGCTTGTTTTTCTATACAAGTCGGGATTCTGTTCAGCATCAAGCCATACTTTCAAGTCTATATCCTTCTTGCTCACATTTTCCGAGCCAAGAAGCAGTTGAAGGTTAGGCAGTCTGTTGAAGTGTGTAAGACAGAATTCTATATTGTCCTTAGGAACACCAGCTTCAATCAGGGATTTTCTCGTGAATTTCGATCTCGGATGCATATGATCAACATGGAAATTGTACTGAAATTTTAAATCTTGACAAATAAATGAAAGAATCACAAAGGCATGCGCTGACCCATATTGGTTCTCATCAATAAGACGCTCTATACTCTCTTTGGTGAAAATGGAAATCCCCCGTCTCCTAAGCTCATTATTAATTGCAGCGGCAGGGAATCCATCTTTTGCTGCTGCTGATTCAATATGTTCACGAATAGCTTTACGAATTAAAGTAAGAATCCCATCCGTTTGGCCTTTGAAAACGTTTCCGAGCAATATTTTAAGAAGCCAATTACGAATCACCTCTCGCTCATGCTCATATTGCTTATGCGTTAGGAAACCATCATCAAGATTTCTCTTATAGATGTAATATACAACTGGAATAATGGCGTTATGGGCACTTAAAGTATTTCCATCAAAGCCAAAACCGGCAACAAGCCTTACAGCAAGTTTCAGGCTGTCACGAACATCATCCCAGATGCTCTCCAGGTTTTCGCGTTTGCGAACATTTTTCGTCTTGAAACGAACATCTTTATCACTGGCAACAAGCAGCGTCTTAAGAACAAAATCTTTTGAAAACCTGAATTTGGCATCACATTCATCATTCAATTGATTCACAAGTTCATAAACCTTTTCACGAGCATTTTTTCCCCAGGATGCTGTCATCAAGGAAAGTAGAATATCGGAATTACTGAGATGCGTCCCACCGGTGTTCAAACGATGGAATATCTCGAGAACTTCATCAAGATCCTGTTCTTCCTCACAAAAATAAATGATGTTATTGTTCCCGTGTATAACTTCCCATAATGTATAAAGCGTGTCCTCGAATATTTCGTTTTCCCTATGAACAGTAGAACGGCGAAAGTTACGCAACTTATCCCGCGTCTTAAGTTCCAAGATAGAACCAACCCTATACCAAAAAGCGTCATTGGTGGTTTTGGCCTGCTTTTCAGTAAGGAACTTAATCTGATAACGTTGATCGGTGCCATCCGGTGGTTTATGAAGAAGATTTATGTAAAGATGCTTCTTCTGATAAGCAGCAGGATTATTCCGATGCATACGAGGCTGTTTATCTACATAGCTGCCCTGTAATCCTATATAAAGCGAGGTAATACGTTGCTGCCCATCTAATATCCCTTTACATTCACCTATGATGTTATCTGCCTCAAAATATTTGTGTGGCTCACGCATACTATAATGTTGAAAAAGTTTGTAAAATGGAAAGTCCGCGATTGTCTTTTTTTCTACATCCCAGATAAGCAGCGTTCCTATGGGATAACCACGCATCAGAGAATCAAATAGTGCTTCGATCTTTGAGGTTGACCATACGAACTCCCTTTGGATTGCAGGTAAATAGTAATCTTCGATGTTGTAGAGCAAATCAAAGATCTTCATAGATTCGGCTTTATAGCTCATACGTATCCTCCGAAATCCCAATTTAGATTTATTCCCGGCATCAGAATGCCGGGTTACATAACCAAGAAATCCGAGTTACATAATTACATAACAGGTCGTATCTCGGTCAACCCGCCTACATATTGTTGCAGGACTTCGGGGATGCCAATAGAACCATCCTCGCGTTGATGGTGTTCCATCAAGGTAATCAGCAGACGTGATGTCGCCAACGCCGAGCCGTTGAGTGTGTGCACGAATTCGAGTTTCTTCGTCTCCTCGCGCCTGAAACGTATATTCGCCCGTCTCGCCTGGTAATCGGTGCAGCTTGAGCACGAACTGACTTCATAGAATTTCTGCTGACCCGGCATCCATCCCTCGATGTCATAAGTCTTCGCCGCCTGGGTTGCCAGATCACCGGAAACGAGAAGTGTGGTCTGGTAGGGAATGTCCAGCAATTCCAGACATTCCTCGGCGCATCGCGTCATAAGCTTCAATTCATCTTCCGATTCTTCAGGCCTGGTGAACGAGAACATCTCCACCTTATGAAACTGGTGCAGGCGAATGAGTCCGCGTTCATCGCGCCCGTATGTCCCCGCTTCACGACGGAAACATGGGGTGAATGCACACAATTTTATCGGCAGATCCGGTTCTTCCAGTTTTTCATCTCTATACATATTCAACAGCGGAACTTCCCCTGTCGGTATAAGTGCAAGATTATCCGCCTCGATAAAATACGACTGGTCCCTGAATTTCGGATACTGCGCCGAGCCATACATGCTGTCCGCGTTGACGAGATACGGCGGGATGATGAGGCTGCGCCCGAACTTCGAAACGTTCATATCGATAAGCCACGAGATGAGTCCCCATTCGAGACGCGCGAGGTCATTCTTGTAGATGGTGAAATTATTTCCCGACAGCTTCGAGGCGCGTCCGAAATCGAGCCCGTCGCAGATTTCCCCAAGCTCGATGTGATCCTTGAATCCCTCACCGAGTTCCTTGAGGGTACGTGCTTCACCGAACTTGTTAACCACAACATTATTCGCCTTGTCCAGATCGAGCGGCACATCTTCGGCGGGTATATTCGGCAACACTTCCAGCCTGGATTTCATTTCCGTCCCGATAGCTTTCAATTTATCATCGAGAGTTTTTATTTCATCACCGATACCGGCGACCTTGGCCTTCGCGGCTTCGACATCCCCGCCATCCTTCACGATCTTGCCGATCTCTTTAGACGCGGCATTCTTTTCGGCCTTCAATGTCTCGACTTTGGTTATCAGCTCCCTGCGTTTTTCATATAGCTCAACCAGCGGATCGAGTTCTATGCCGGTCTCC
>CBDVBS010000384.1:0-4118 GCA_965372275.1 uncultured bacterium
TAGCCCTCGAAGACTCAGGCAAACCGTGCCACCCATCACTCATTATTTATGCAACATTCTGGTAAAGTGTGCGGCACCCGGAGACAAATATCTTATCCGAGCCGCGACCGTCAGGGAGTGGACATGGCTTGATAATAGGCGAAAGTAAGACACTGACAAACATCAGTAGGTCATTTGGAATTGGAAGTTTCTGTTGATGCCTGTCAGTGCCACCCGGAAGTTCGTTATGGAAATCGCACACTGAAGTGTGCGGCACCCGCGTCGGTCATAGACCGACGATACCCGGTCGATGTGGTCGGGACCGACCTGTGTGTCTGCCCTTGAGAGGGCGAGCCGCCGGCTCGCCCCTGCAGTAGATGTCTATTTATTTTTTATTGTTTTGGGACACCCTTGTCCAGAAACCCCGCTATGGATCAGGCAGTACTCACTTCGATACCCTTTGATTTAAGAACCTCGAGAGTCACTTTCGGTAGGTCGTTGAAATCATCAACCACATGCGCGCCCACTTCCCGCAGACGTTCGACCTTACCTTCGTGCGTGCCGCGTCCACCTTCGACGATGGCACCAGCATGACTGAATCGTGTGCCTTCCTTCGCGGCCTTACCACCGATATATGCGATCAACGGTTTCGTAAATTTCCCCTGCTCGATGAGGTCGGCGACGGTCTCTTCCTGCGTGCCGCCGATTTCGCCGAACATCGCGACAGCCTTTGTCTCCGGATCATCCTCGAAGAGCTTTACGGTTTCAGGATGCGGCATTCCGACCACCGGATCGCCGCCGACATGCGCGATGGTGCTCAATCCGATCCCCGCCTTGGCGAGGTAATACGCGGTGCTGGCGGTCATTCCACCGGATCGGGATGTTACGCCCACGGGTCCTTTATGAAACCACGAACGTGCGGTCGCGGCGCTTCCGCCGAGCATGCCGAGGATCGCTTTGCCGACCGAGAGAACGCCGAGCGTGTTGGGGCCGATGAAATTCGCGCCTGCTTTCTTAGCGGCTTCGGCGACTTCGAGGATGTCATGTATAGGCACGCGGTCGGGTACGATGACCACGAGTTTGACGTCCGCGTCGAACGCTTCGATGCATGCGTTCTTGACAATTGGCGCGGGTATGAACAGTACGCTGACATCGAGCGGCCCGACATTTTCCACGGCTTCTTTCACGGTGTCGAATACCGGCACGCCTTCGACATCCAGTCCGCCCTTGCCGGGTGTGCATCCGGCGACCACGTTGGTGCCGTAGTCCTTCATCAATCTCGCGCGGACTGTGCCCTCGCGTCCGGTGATACCCTGTACGATGACCTTCATTTTATCGTCGATGATTATTGACATACCGTAAAAGCTCCTCCCTGAATTTGCGACGGGGGTTATTTTACATCATTTACGTGTTATTAAAAATAAGTGATTCATCCGAACCACGACCGTAAGGGAGTGGACATCTCACATAAGACCACCACTTTGAAGGAGACTGTCTCAAAAACTTTGGATTCTGTTCCTACAGTCCCACACGATATATGAAAGTTTCGTAGGAGTGAACCTTGTGTGTTCGGTTTCAGGACATAGTATACGTGTTGGGTGGTTCTCATGCCGGCTGGAAGCCAGCGCTCCAGTAAGAAAGAGTAAGATAGTTGGATATTTGTTCTTACAGGAGTGCTGGCTTCCAGCCGGCATGTATTGAATCGTCATTATCTTTTTTGAGACAGCCTCGAAGACAACGGGGTGCCACAAGGGGATGGTTTCGGCAACAAGTTACCGAAACACCGGATTAGAGAGCACGCCCATCCTCGAAGACTCGGAGTGGGTGTGGCATACGAAAATTATTCCGTTTTCGATCTGAGTATCTGCCTGATCTTTATAATCGCTCCCGCGAGTGCTAACACAATAAGCACTCCGATGGAAGCGTAGGCCCACCACGAGATGTTACGTCCGGCGATTGCGATGTACAGATAAGGCACCGCATGGAAAAAGGCAATTGCGCCAACGGGGCAATACACCCGCCTTTTGGTGCGGACATTCCTTATGAGCCAGATTACCGAGACCCAGGAGATGGTGATCGCGGTAACGTAGATCACGCCGAAGAGGATCGGGTCAACGCTGTGCTTTTCCCCCAGACTGAGAACCCATGCATATGCGGACTCCCAACTCAAGCGACACCTGCCTCATTGCATTTCGAACTCGGCACTTCGATGTTTGATGTTGTTTCCATGAGATTCAACAGGGAGCATTTTACACTACTTGCGGGTCATGCGAAATGTGAATTTCCATCCGAGCCGCGACCATCAGGGAGCGGACAATTCTTGAAGGCACTGACAAGCTTCGAGACCTCAATTGGGGTATGGAGTTCATATTGACGCTTGTCAGTGGCACCCGGACGATTGGCGGAAGGGAGTGGACATCCGGCAAAGACTACACCTTTGAGGACAAAAGGGTGCTACAAGGGAAAGGTTTCGGCAACAAGTTACCGAAACACCGGACAGGTGGTGGATGCGGGGTGTCACAAGGGAATGGTTAAGATGGGATGGATGCTGTATAGTTGTGCGATTGCGGCGGTACAGGGGGGGGTAGCGTTCATATCGAGGATGCATCGCGCGTATTATGAAAGACCGAAAATACCAGCTTGGTCACGAACGGATCGGGAAACTCATCTGGATATATTCAGCCCCGGCGATGATCGGGATGATGTCCAACTCCCTCTACAACATCATCGATACGGTATTCGTGGGATGGGGAGCCGGGACACTTGCACTCGGGGCACTTGCAATATGCTTCCCGCTGCAGATGTTCATCCTCGCGATAGCGCAGTTGGTGGGCATCGGCGCGGCATCGATATTCTCACGCAGCCTTGGCGCGGGGAACCAGGAGAAGGCGGATCGTGCAGCCGGGACATCATTCGCGGTAGTAGCCGTGTTGTGTATCGTTTTTACCATATTCGGTCTTGTATTCCTTAAACCGATATTGCGTATGTTCGGCGCCACGGAAAATATACTGCCCTTCGCGGTACAGTATATGTCCATCGTCCTTCTCGGAAGCCTCTTCTTCGGATTCGCTGTATCAACCAACAACCTCGTACGCGCCGAGGGCAATGCCAAGGTCGCGATGATATCCATGCTCCTCGGCACGAGCTTGAACATTATCCTCGACCCGATCTTCATCTTCGGCCTGAAATTAGGCATACAGGGCGCGGCTATCGCGACGGTGATATCCCAGGTCGTTACATTCATATACCTGGTCCACTACCTGCTAAGCGGCAAGAGCCTGCTCAAGATACGGATGAAATATCTCAAACCCGATTTCAGCCTTCTGCCGGAGATGTTCGCGATAGGATCCTCATCGTTTGTGAGGGTGGTGGCGGGAAGTATCGTTGCGATCGCGGTCAACAATTCGTTGGCATATTACGGCGGCGATCTGCATATCGCCATATTCGGCGTGGTCAACCGGTTAGCCATGTTCGTCCTGATGCCGGTATTCGGACTGGCACAGGGCGTGATGCCGATAATCGGGTTCAGCTACGGCGCGAAGGATTTCCATCGTACGAAGGAAGCGCTTATGCTCGGTATTTACTACGCTACCGGCATATGCGTGTTCGGATTTCTGCTGCTCTATTTCTTCGCGGACTTCGCAATCAGACTTTTCGGGAACGATCCGGATCTGCTGTTGGAAGGGCCATTAATGCTGCGGATCATCACGATGGGGATAGCATTCGTAGGGTTGCAGGTTATATCCACCGGGTTGTTCCAGTCGATAGGCAAAGCGGGGATCGCGTTGGTGCTGTCAACATCAAGGCAGGTGCTGTTCCTGATACCATTTGTGCTGATCTTCCCATTATTCATGGGACTTGTCGGAGTATGGCTGGCATTCCCGATATCTGATTTCCTCGCCGCATTTGTAACATGGCTTTTCACGATAAGGGAGCTGGGAATAATGAACCGTGGTATCAAGGCCAATGGATAATCCTCTCGATTTCCGTCATTCCCTATCCTGGTGCCACGGATAAGCGAGTCTTCGAGCTTACCCGTGCTAAGAGTGTCCACTCCCTGACGGTCGTGGCTCGGATTGCCACATTCACTTCATCATCTGTGTGCCACCGCTACTGACCGTCTTCGGGCATAGCGGTGC
>CBDVBS010000385.1:0-4115 GCA_965372275.1 uncultured bacterium
GGATTGATGTACGCCCAGCCCTCAACAAAACCGGCTTCGCGTTTCATCCATTCATAAACCCGGGCGTTGTCTTCGCGGAATTGCTCCGGGGTTGGTTTATAGACGCCGTCACATGGGCAAAGGCATGAGACAATGATCTTCTCAACACCGGCGGATCGCTCCATGTCAAGTGTGTGACGGAAGCTCTCATCATCGTTCAGGTGGACATGTGCATCAATTATTTTCATTGACTAAAAGCCTATATACTACAAATATAGTAACACTTTAGCCATCTAATAGACATAATCCGGGTGGCACCCCTTTACCGCGGCAGGACGGTCTTCCGGACTGACGAGGTTAAGGGGTGTCTTCATCCTGGTCGGTCCATCAAGATCACCCTTTTTCTCGCGGACTCGTAAAAGGGTGCCACCAGAAGAGCTTGGTTAATGACTTACAGAGCATATAATTCAGATGGCTAAAGTGTTACCATAAATCAATATATCAATGGGAAGGTGTTCCTATGGTGGAAAACATGTGGATGGTACGTGCCGGGCGGGGTGGCATTCTTATCGAAGATTTTGAGACCAAGGAAGTTGTTGCAATCGGCTGGGCATTCATGGGTGATTTAAATAAGGTGCGAGGAAAGGAAGATATAGCGAAATTGGTAGAAGGTCATGAAGAGAATTACTCCAAGGGGAAGACTGCGATAGTTACAGGGCAAATATATCGGTTCAAGTTTGAACTGAGCGTGGGGGATTACATCGTCACCTACAATCCAAATGACAGGATATATTTGGCAGGTAAGATAATAGGAGACGATGAATTCTCACCTGATTTTAATCCAGAATACCCGCACATACGAAAAGTCAAATGGGATACAAAGATTAACCGGGACAATCTCAGTGCTACAACGAAGAACTTCCTTTCAGCATATCTTACATTGTTCAAAATATATGGCGGTGTACGGGATGAAATCCTTAAGTTCGCTAGCGGATTGGCTACACCATTACCAAAAGATGAAGAAGAAGCTTCAGAGGATAATCAGCTCAAACTGGAAAATCTCGAATCCCAGGCGCACGAACTGATTAAGGACAAAATCTCCGCCCTGAATTGGGACCAGATGGAAATCTTGGCCGAGGGGCTATTAAAGGCGATGGGCTACAAAACCAGGCTCACCCCGAAGGGGTCTGATTTAGGAAGGGACATAATCGCATCCCAAGACGGCCTTGGACTTGTTGGGCCGAGGATTATCGCCGAGGTTAAGCATCGCCGCGCGAACAGGATGGGTGCCCGGGAAATCAGGAGCTTCATCGGCGGACTTCGCTCGGGAGATAAGGGATTGTATATCAGCACGGGCGGTTTTTCAAAAGAGGGCAGGTATGAAGCGGAACGTTCCACAGTGCCTGTAACACTGCTCGATTTCGATGATGTTGTGGATTTATTTGAAGAATACTATGAGCGGCTTACCCCTGAGATAAAAGCTCTTGTACCCCTTAAAAGATTCTACTGGCCAGTGTCGTAACACTTTAGTTAATTAATCGCTCTTTTTCCAACTAACCGCCTGCCACTTCGTATCAACTACCGTCGGGAAGGGTGATTATTATTTCGCCGTTGAATTCGCCCTTTACCGATGGGGTGATATCCGCAAATGTTATTTCGACCCACTCTATTTCACCGGTGCATCTTGCAAGTGGGGTGCCCCCGCGTTTCAGGCATGTGCCGCCGACAAGGAGAATCGAGATCAATTCGCCGTCCCTTTCCCTTATCAATGCCATCTCCCCATCGAAGGAGAACTCACCGTATTTACGGAACTTCGTTTCCTCATCGAGGGTGAAATAGTAATCCGCATTGAGCGTTTCAAGGTAGTAGTCGATGCCGTCGGGAGTTGTTATTTTCAAGCCCTTGCATCTCCATGCATCATCTCCCATATCAAGACGCTCGACCTTTACTTCCGGCACATCGGTTCCCTTGTAGGGATAGACGACAACTTCGTAATCAACCGGCAGGTCACCCTCTCTCACGTAGGCGATATACGGCGCGTCATCGGCTTCCCCCTCCGGCGTGACCGTCCATCCCGTGGACAGGATAACATCAATGCTCCCAGGCCTTGACGGGAGAAGCAGGATATTGGCATCGGGATTATTTGTATGCACGATCTTACTTCCCTCATCGATCGTCAATTCGGTCGGCTGGAAATGAGCGAGCCATTCACATTCGTGATACCCGCTCGTCTGACACATCTTCTCAGTCAGGTTATCGGTGATTATCCAATAAGACGGTTTGACGAATGTGATCTTGCGCCTGCAGTAAGCACCGAGATATTTATATCCATCATGCTCCGCGTCGATGAAATCCGCGGTTGGCGTTGTCACCCAACGGTCACATGTGCCGTCGGTGATCTTCCGCTGGCTCATCCCGTTGATTGATACAAGATTATGCGAGATGGTTTCTTTATACCATTGCTTCGACCGGTCCGAATCATACGCGCCCGCATGGCCGCAGTCGGTTATGAGCGGCTTGCCGTAGGCGAATATGCTGAAGCCAAGCCCGTCGCGATGGCAGTGCCACGGTTCGTTCGAGCCGTAGTCAAAGAGCATGTAGAGCGCTTCGCGATCCCAGTCCGAACGCATCACCGCCCATCCCGTATCAGGCAGTAGCACTGAAGTATAATCGGGCTCCTTCGCCTCCACGGCATCGAGCTTGTTGACGGCTTCCCGGGCATCATCACCGAAAAGCACTTCCGCCCTGTCATTTATTTCATCGGGATAATCCTCAACGAAAAATTTGAATTCAGGGCATGGAAAAAGAAGGGCGCCGTCAATGAGATACGGCAACACATTGTTCTCCGGACTCATGCCGCTATCACCTACAGGTGCCAGGTTAAGAATGGGGGAATATACTTTTATTGTCCACTCCTGTGCTTTCCTTAATCTCGGCTCTAACCAATCCGGGACATCAAGACCGCCGATGCGTGACAGTTCGAGAATACGACGCCAGAACCGGATCACCGCGTTGTTGTACCCTGTTGATCTCTCATAATGCCCGCCGTCGGGTAGGAGGTCCAGCCAGGCATGTTTCAGAAGACACGCCCATGCATAATGTATCCACTCCCGCGATTCCCTGAACTCCGGGAAATATATCGCCCCCTCGAGCAATTCAAGCATCTGGTTTATCTGGATATTTCCTGAACGATAACCCGGGTTCACGGCGATGAGAAAACGCCCGTGTTCGATAACGGATTTGTACATGGGAATTCTCACATCCACGGGGATGATATCCGGCTCGATCCCGGTCAGGATATCATCGAAAAGAGCAATCGTATGAAGTTTATGCCCGGCGAGATGCGAGCCCCATGGGTTATCAATGAAAGAGGGCGAAAGCCAGATTTTTGGAGTTCCTGCCGGGGGCCTGACGGTTTCGTACCAGAATGAAAACATCCTCAACGTTCCCACGAGATACTTCATCTCGCCGGTGTAGCGGTATGAATAATACAGGTAAGAAACCCAGTTCCAACGGGCGTCCTTGCATCCCCTGCCGAGTACATCCCTTGGCCATGGAACATCGGGGAATGCCGGGTTCGCAAGAAAGTCATCGGCGGCTTGAATGATCTTTTCCCGGTTTGCAGGCGATAACGTACCGGGGTCGAGAAGACATGGTCCTGAACGATTCCGGAAATAGTCAACTAAGGCGACCCGGGCTTCACCGTAATCCTTTTTATTCACCGCCGCCTTCACCTGTTCAAGACCGGCAAGGTCGAGGTCAATAAACGAAAACAGTTCCTCATCCGTCATCACATCCGCGCCGGGAAGGTAATTATATTTATATAGCCATCGCTCCATGTATGTTTCCGTTAGCGTGACTTCCGAGAATGTCTTGTAGTGCAGGTTGAGTTCGGCTTCCAATCTCACGGACGGCTCATCAACTATTACCGGGCCATCGTCAGCACCTGCATCTCCGGATGTGAACATCAATACCGCACAAGCCGCTAAAATGAATACCCAGATTTTCCGCATATCATTACCTCCAGATGTTTCGAACCAGTCGAAGTTAACCCTAACGTTGCATATATCATTCGTTCTTGATGGCACGGTCTGTCCGAGTCTTCGAGGGCTGACCGTGGATTATTCAGGAACTAC
>CBDVBS010000386.1:0-4102 GCA_965372275.1 uncultured bacterium
ACATACTCGGGGAAATCCCTCAAGGAGATAGATTTCCGCAACAAGTTCGGCGTCCTGGTCATTGCAATCCAGCGGCGCAACAATACAACTCCCATGGCCGGGCCGGATGATCGCATCTACGAGGGCGAGAGCCTTCTCTTAGCGGGTAAATCCGAAGACCTGAGCAAGATAAAAGAGGTGTAATTTGCCGATAACGGGCATCGGAATAGATTTAGTTCACATCGAGCGCATCGAAAAGCTCTGGGATACCCACGGCGAAAGTTTCCTCACTAAAAGCTTTACCGAAGCCGAAATAGAAACCTGCAAACCCAACAAGCGTGCCGCCGAGATGTTCGCCGCACGCTTCGCCGCCAAGGAAGCGCTTATGAAGGCATTCGGCTCGGGCCTTTATTCCGGTGTTAATTTCGGGGATATCGAGATTGTTGGGGGACTCAACACGAAGCCGGAGATAAAACTTCACGGCAAGATAAAAGACCTCGCCGATGAGTCAAATATCACTAAGATATTCGTAAGCATGACACACGAGAAGGAATACGCCGCCGCTGTCGTAGTGCTGGAGATGTAAAGAAAGTAACCAGCGAAATGGGATTCGTGGGTTATATGGATGAAGAGTAATATGGATGAGTAGTCTGTCCGAGCCACGACCGTCAGGGAGTGGACATATTTTAAAGACACTGACATGCTCGAAGACTCACAAGTCAGTGCCACCCGGAGGAAGAAATTGAACGTGAGAAGACACGCCCAAGGCCGAAGACGTCCGTGGGCGTGCCACCCGGAAGTGTGTCACCCGAAAATATTGATAGTGAGATGGAAGGCACGGGTAAGCTCGAAGACTCACTTATCCGGGCACCAGGAAATGATGGATCGTAACCCACGAATCCCATTTCGTGGGTTACTTTTTGTCGAAAACATCCCGGCGGGAAATGTGGAGCGCAAGATTGGTATAATATCCGGGACCAATAATTGAGGAGGGAGTATGCATATGTTGAAAACCTCAAAGATAATTATCCTCCTTGCGTTGATACCGCTCGGTTTCTGTTTGCAGCCAGGCTGCGACAGCGGCGGGGGAGGCGGGGGCGTTGTTCTTATCGTAAGTGATATCCAGGGAACCGCCGAATTGGACGAGAACGCATCCGCGCAGTTCAGTGTAGCGGCGACCGGGGATACGGGACTCACGTACGCGTGGCTTTGCAATCCTCCGAGCGCCGGGCATTTCAGCTCACAGGCCGCCCCAACATGCACGTTCAATGCATACGAGGTTTCGACCGCGACATCCGTTGAATTCAGGGTCGTGGTTCAATCGGATAACTCCGATCCGGTAGTGAAGATAAGGTCGCTACTCATACGTGATGTCGCCGGCATGTGGGTCGGTGAGATCATCGGCGCCGATGAAATAGATGAAAACGCATGGGCGGTCTATAACATTACCGCGGGAGGGGACTCGGGGATAACATACACCTGGTCGTGCAATATGCCCTCCTTGGGTGAATTTGACTCCCCCGATTCAGACAGGACGCAATTTTCCGTTGATGAAGTCACCGACGATACCTTGGTTGAACTTCGCGTTGACATCGAGTCGGACAACTTCGGCCCGGTGGAGAAGATCAAGAATGTTTATGTGCGGGATGTCATGAACCTGTGGGTAAGTGAGATGGACGGTCCCGATGAAATAGATGAAGGCGAATCGGATATATTCACCGTCGAAGCTGGTGGTGATACCGGGGTATTCTATTTCTGGTCGTGTGAACCATCCGATGCGGGTGAGTTCGCCACCCCGACGGCATCAAGCACAGACTTCACGGTCAAAATGGTATCGACGAACACGCCTATCGATGTACGCGTCAACGTCAGCTCCTCCAATCATCCGGGTGTTGTGACAAGGGTCAGGAACATCACGATCATTAACGCGCCGGAACTTATCGTCGGTGAAATAAGCGGTCCCCCCCAGATAATCGAGAATTCTTCAGAGACATACACCATCGATGCGAGCGGCGACACAGGGATATCATACGTATGGATATGCATGCCGCCCGATGCAGGTGAATTTGATGAACCCATGTCACAGAGCCCCAAATTCATCGCGGGTTCCGTTACCAACCACACCGAGGTCGAGTTGAAAGCGGCTGTGTATTCGGACAATTTCGGGCTGGTTATCAGGACGAGGTACATAACAATCATCGACCTTGCATCGGAAGGCTTCGCGGTTTCATGGGGCGGTATCGGTGAGGATCGATGTAACGGCGTCGCGGTGGATACATGGGGGAATATATATGCGACAGGCTACTTCGTGGATACGGTTGATTTCGACCCCGGCAGCGGGGATGCATCGGAAACCGCCAACGGTTACTACGACATCTTCCTCAGCAAGTTCAGCAACGATGGCGAATTCCAATGGGTGCAGACGTGGGGCGGAATATATAGCGATGAAGGCCGGGCGGTCGGGGTGGATAGTACAACCGGTAATGTCTATGTCGTCGGTTATTTCAACGGCTCCGTCGATTTCGATCCCGGTCCGGATAACGATACGCACAACAACGGCGGGATGTTCTTGAGCAAATTCGATTCATCCGGCGATCACGTATGGGCTCAGGCCTGGGGCCAAACATACATTACAGATACCGGATATCGCGCCCATGCGCTCGCAGTAGATGGAGCCGGGAATATTTATGTTACGGGGGAATTTACAGGTATAGTTGACTTCGATCCGGGTATTGATGTGGATGAGCACGGTTACTCACCCGGAGCCTGCGCATATATCTGTGTGTACGATCCGGACGGCGAGTATCAATGGGCAAAGGTCTGGGGATCGAATTCATCAGTCGGTAATTGCGTCGGCAGGGGAATCGTGGCGTACAGCTCCGGGAATATTTATGTCACCGGCTCCTTCTCGGGAATCACCGACTTCGACCCGGGGCCGGTCGCGGATATTCATTCGACGTCATTTGATGCAATCATGGGCTATGCCGTCGATGCGTACATCAGCAAGTTCGACCCCGCCGGTGATTTCCAGTGGGCTCATGACTGGGGCGGTGACGCGTATTATGCCAACGGTGATTACGGTAACGGGATCGCGTCGGATGGTGAGGGCCATATGTATATCACGGGACATTTTGGTGACACCGTCGATTTCGATCCGGGATCGGGTGTCGAAGAACATACGGCGGTGCAGGATGTTTACCTGAGCACATTCACAACGTCCGGGGATTTCGACTGGGCACGCACATGGGGTTACGGCACCGGCGGTCTTGATAAAGGACGAGCAGTTGCATTCGGAAGAATCAACAATATTTATGTCACCGGTTCGACGGGTGAACCATACGATATTTTCCTGAGATCTTTCTCATCAACCGGCGAAGATGGATTCAATATTACACTCGGCGGGTACGGGAAGGACGAGGGTACTGCTGTTGCAACGGATAGTTCGGGTTACATATATGTTGCCGGTTATTTCAGCGGCAATGCCGACCTGGAACCGGGGTCAGGCATCACCGAGTATGATTCCAATGGCTACGCCGACTGTTTCCTGTTCAAAGTGCTTCCGAATGGTGAGTGGTAGGGACAGACCTGTGTGTCGGGCTCTTATGTGGCCCGGTATCTTGACTCAATGTAACCCGGCATTCTGATGCCGGGAATAAATTCTTAATCACACTCGGCTCCCTGCAACACAACACTCGCAACGTTACCTCGATCTTCAGGATAAATTTATTTTTCAAACCAGTAACGTAGCCCGGAAACTTGGTCAAAGCAACCGTCAGCCTTACATGTAGCCCGGCATCGCGACCCCAAAATCCCACGACTACCCGTACACTTGCGAAGCGTTGCCGGGAATAAATTCTTACTCATACTCGGCTCCATGCACCAAAACCTTCGCGTTTATGAAAACGCGAAATCAAGAATTCAGAATCGGGATTGCATGGTCTATTTCGTCGATACCCTTCCATATGTCCATTATATCAGAATTTATTTCCCGGCATCAGAATGCCAGGTTACATGAAGTTAAGAAAAGTCCCGATGAAGGATTGTCGGGCTACGTTACAGCGGTATTTCAGACATAGGGGTAGGGAGAATCAGTTACCTGATTCCCCCCCCCTCCGAACCGTGC
>CBDVBS010000387.1:0-4092 GCA_965372275.1 uncultured bacterium
CACTCCCGGTGAGTACCAGGAACTTTCGACATTCAACGATGCAACTGCTTCCTTCGGCCCAAAGAACCGTGCCGAAGCACTTACCGGTGTGTTTGCGATGACGAAGGACGTCGGGCAGATTATGGCAGGGGCGTTCTCCAACGGGACGAGCGAAGTGTGTATCGTCAATTCCAACGGTGTCAGGGCCTATTCTCCATTCACACATGCTACCTGCAACATGGTCGCGATGACCGATGATTCATCCGGTTACGCCTATGAAATATCACGTGATATTTCCGAACTCGACCTGCTCACTATGGCTGAAACCGCTATCACCAAGGCCAAGGCAAGCGTCAACCCGGTCTCGGTTGAGGCCGATAAGTACGATGTCATACTCGAACCTTCCGCTGTTGGCGAGCTGCTCGAATGGCTGAGTTATATCGGATTGGGGTCCAAGTCATTCAACGAAGGTATGAGCTTCCTCACCGGGAAGATCGGTGACAAGGTTATGGGGGATAACGTAACCATTTACGACGATTCCATCGATCCCGCCGGGATGGCGTGCCCATTTGATTTCGAAGGCGCCCCGAAAAAGCGGCTGGATATTATCGACAAAGGCGTCGGCAAAGCTGTAGCCTACGACCTTCTCTGGGCAAAGAAACAGGGCGTGGAGCCAACCGGCCACAGTCTGCCTAATGGCGGAGGAGGGCAGGGCGGTATTCCTCTCAACCTGATATTCAGCCCCGGTGGCGCAACATCTGATGAGATGATCAAGGCTGTTGACAAGGGACTGCTCGTTACGCGGTTCCATTACGTCAACGGCTTCATCAATCCGCCTGAGGCTGTCCTGACGGGTATGACCAGGGATGGGACATTCCTCATTGAGAATGGCGAGATCACCTCGGGAATCAAGAACCTGCGCTTCACAGAGAGTCTTGTGAAGGCGTTCTCGAATATAGCAATGCTGAGCAAGGACCTGAAGACAATCGGGGCCTGGTGGGGTGATCTTACCGCAATGCGAGTCCCGACGCTGCTTATCAGGGATTTCACATTCAGTGGCAAAACGGAGTTTTAGACCTGATGTATAGTTATTCTTAAAATTCTTTAACGCGCCTGAGGCGCGTTTTTTCAGCCTGTCGAGGCTACTTGAATGTGAAAATCGTGTCTTGCGCATTATATACGGGATACAGAAGACCGTTTACATTCAAATTCAAAATGAGCAGCTATAAAATAAGAAGTTTCGGCAATAATTTAGGGCGATGTATAATATTGAGCTGCAAACTTGTACAATATTCAACGGTGGGGGGGATTTTCATGGATTATTTTCAAGAGAGGATATTGATATAAAGACATATTCAGGTATAGAAAGTTAACCGTGATGTATAATAAAAGCCCGTAAACTTGTATAGTAATCGGAAGAATGCAGGTATTGTATAACTTTATACGCATAAGTTGGTATGTTGACATATTCGTCGCGCAATATAACATGTGAGCCCTTTTCGAGGTTTCTGTTTTCATAGGGCCGGAATTGCAGTGAGGTGGGGGCTTTGGGGAGTCTTTCCCCAAAAATCTAAGAATGGGTAGAGTGAGATGATAGAGATGGTTCAGGACAAGGCAGGCGGATTCAAGCTCGAATTGACGCCTAACTCAATATTGGTGCTCGAGAAGCGATACTTGCGGAAGGATGAAAACCGTGAAGTTATCGAGGAACCCATTGACATGCTTACACGTGTGGCGAAGAACATCGCGTCCGCCGAGGACAGGTTCTCCGGCAAGATTGAGCGTGAAGTGATCGAATCCAGGTTCCTCAATTTCATGGTCAACCTCGAATTCATACCAAACAGCCCGACCCTCATGAATGCGGGACGCGAGCTTCAGCAGCTTGCCGCATGTTTCGTGCTGCCTATTGAGGACAGCATAGATTCGATCTTCCAGACCATCAAGGAAACGGCCCTTATCCATAAATCAGGGGGCGGCACGGGGTTCAGTTTCTCGCGGATACGCCCCAGGAACGATGTGGTTCAGTCAACCAAGGGCATATCCTCGGGTCCGATATCATTCATGAATTCGTTCAATGCCGCTACCGAGACGATCAAGCAGGGGGGCACGCGTCGCGGGGCGAACATGGGAATCCTCCGCGTCGATCATCCGGACGTCATGGATTTCATCACCTGCAAAGCGGAAAATGACGCGCTGAATAATTTCAATATATCAGTAGCGGTAACGGATAAATTCATGCAAGCCGTTGCCGAGGATGAAGATTATGAACTGATCAACCCCAACGGTGGCGAGGTGACAGGAACGCTGAGGGCATCCTAAGTATTCAACAAAATGGTCGAAATGGCCTGGCGCAACGGTGAGCCGGGTATTATCTTCCTGGATAACATCAACCGGGACAACCCCACTCCGCACGTTGGTGATATGGAGAGCACCAACCCATGCGGCGAGCAGCCTCTTCTTCCTTATGAGTCATGCAACCTCGGCAGCATAAACCTTGCGAAACATATTCTGAAACCAAACGGCTCGGTCGAAATAGATTGGGACAAGCTGAAGGAGAATGTCCACCTGGCGGTTCGGTTCCTCGACAACGTGATCGAAATGAACCGGTTCCCGCTGGAGAAAATCCACGACAACACCATGGCCAACCGTAAGATCGGTCTCGGCATTATGGGCTGGTCAGACATGCTCTACAGTATGGGGATGGCGTACAATTCCGACAAAGCGTTGACCCTTGCCGCTGAAGTGATGGAATTCATCGACAACGAGAGCAAGGTAGCCAGCCGCGATCTTGCTAAGGAACGCGGTGAATTCCCCAATTTCAAGGGTTCCGTCTATGACCGGGAGGGTGAGGAACCCATACGTAATGCCACCACTACAACCATAGCGCCCACCGGCACGATCTCGATAATCGCCGGATGCTCCTCGGGGATCGAACCGGCATTTGCCCTTGTTTATAAACGCGCGAATGTCCTTGATAACGACGAGATGATCGAAGTGAATCCCATATTCGAACATGTCGCTAAGGAGATGGGTTTCTATTCCGATGAATTGATGAGTCTCGTTGCCGAGAAGGGGAGCATCCATGATATCGAAGGTATCCCCGAAAGTGTCCGGAATGTCTTTGTCACCGCTCACGACATCACCCCCGAATGGCATGTGAAAATGCAGGCGGCGTTCCAGTCGCACATCGACAACGCTGTAAGCAAGACGGTCAATTTCCCGAACAAGGCCACGGTAGAGGATGTGGCCAAGGTTTACCAGATGTCGTATGACCTCGGATGCAAGGGGGTCACGATCTACCGTGACGGCTCCCGCGACTTCCAGGTGCTCAGCATCGGCACGAAGGATGATAAGAAAGCCGAAGAGGATGCCTTCATACCCAAGTTAAAACGCAAACGCCCCGAGATTACACGCGGGACGACCACCAAGATAACTACCGGCTGCGGTAACCTGTATGTGACCATCAATGAAGATGAGAACGGCCCTTGCGAACTATTCAGCCAGCTTGGGAAGACCGGCGGATGTATCGCCAGCCAGACCGAAGCCATCAGCCGGTTGATATCACTCGCGTTGAAGTTCGGCGTGCCGATTGAGGATGTGCGTGACCAGATACGGAACATCCGTTGTCCTAACCCTTCATGGTCGAACGGTTCCACGGTATATTCCTGCGCGGACGGCATCGGCCTTGCGATCGACGGTTACATCAAAGAGCGTGATGAACGCAAAGCTCCCGCCCTGTTCCCGGAAATGGCTGAAAACCCGGAGGAATCCGGAGCGCAGTTTGACCCACAGACCGAGGCTAAGCTTAAAATCACCAAACGCCTTGCAGAACTTGGTCCGCAATGCCCTGACTGTTCAGAGATGCTCGAATTTAAGGAAGGTTGTGTCACCTGCCGCGCGTGTGGCTATACGAAGTGTTAAGTGCTAATTTTCCTGCTTTACTCATGTAACTCCGCATTCTGATTTTATGTAACTCGGCATTCTTACTACATGTAACCCGGCATTCTGATGCCGGGAAATCTTTTTGTAGAGCGCGTCTTTCGGGTAGCGCGTATCTATAGGTCGCTCTGCGACCGATGATGCGCGCTGGTTGTAAGACACGCCCAAGGCCGA
>CBDVBS010000388.1:0-4090 GCA_965372275.1 uncultured bacterium
CCCTTATTTTGTTATAGGCTCTAAGAATGATTTAACAGTATTAACTTACACTATATACCGGAAATTACCAAGACTTGTCCATCCTATGAGCCCAGATAAATTATTCCCACCAATATCCATCCGGCATTATCTTTATGAGATATGCATCTTCGTAGCCATTGGATGTATGTTCCTCAACACCCGGCCCGGGGTCAAAGTCGGCGGTGACTTTGTACCAACCGACAATATATATCGTGCCATCAGCGTCAATCGCGATATCCTCGCCCCAGTCGAACTGACCTCCGCCCCAGTTACGTGCCCAATGAAAGTTTCCGTCATCGCCGAACCGGCTGACAAACGAGTCGCCTCAGCCTAATCCGGTATGCATATCAACACCCGCTCCCGGATCAAAATCCCCGGTGCCACAGAATTTTCCGGTGACATATATATTACCCGAACCATCCGTCTCGACACCCAACCCTTCATTCAGATGCGGAGAGCCGCCCCAGTCGACCCCCCACAGATATTCGCAGTTCTGATTAAATACGCTCAGGAAAATCGCATCTTCAGCATACGAAGTGTGCTCATCCACATCAACAGCATCCGGGTTCAGGTCCGCCGTGCCGGTGAACATGCCCGTGACATAGATATTCTCACCATCCGCGTCCACCGCGCTGCAACGGTCTTCCCCAACACCACCCCACGCGATTGCCGTGATCAGTTCGCCGCTTGAATTGAATTTACCCAGACAGGCGTCGGTTTCTCCATTCGATGTTTTTTCAAGCGTCCCAACCGGGTCGGGATCGAAATCAACTGTATCGCCGAAGAACCCGGCCACATAAATATTACCGCCGGTGTCAACCGCGAGTTTCTTACCTTCATCATCCTCAATCCCTCCCCAAGTGCGTGCCCATTTGAAATTACCGGTCGGGCCGAAAGCACTCAGGAAAATATCGGCCCCGCCATTGGTCATATGATGATCAACACCCGCCGGGGTTGGGTCGAAGTCGATGGTTCCCTCGTAATATCCCGTCACATACACGTTGCCTATATCGTCAACCGCGACATCAAACGGCTCGATTATCCATTCCCATCCCCATGTATGCGTGCCGAGATAATTGCCGTTCGTGTCATACGCGCGCAGGTATGCGGTGGTGAACCACGATGCATCCCGCTCGTCCACCCCCGGTCCGGGATCGAAGTCAACAACGCCCGAGAAATAACCTGTTGCATACACGATCCCCGTACCACTGACCGCGACGGAATATCCCCAGTCCTTCTTGTCGGCGCCCCATGTTCGCACCCATATGAAATTACCTTCGGGATCGTACTTATACAGGTAGACGTTCCCTAAAATCAGATCCGCGGTATGCTCATCGACCCCCGGTCCGGGATCGAAATCGACAGTGCCGATAAAATACCCGGTCACATAAATGTTGCCGACGTTATCAACCGCCACCCCCTGGGCCTCGGCATCCTTTGTCGATCCCCACACATTCACCCAGCCGGCTTTTTCGTGGATGGTAAGCGTCGCGATGTCATAGAGTTCGACCGCCCCCGAATTTTCAGACGTCGCGGCGATCCTGATGCTGTAATCCCCGGCCGGTGCCTGCATATTGTTTTTCAGGATGAAGGACCATACGCCGTCCATCGCGAAAGCAAACCCGGTCCAATCCTCGCCCGTTATTTCCGGGGCCGAGATTCGCACCATATCGATGTCATCCTGCCAGTCCTTCACCTCAACACCGAGCACCACCTTCCCAACGGATGTTTCGAACAGTCCCTCAAGGGGTTCGACATTGTCCATCGCATATGGCTCACTGCAATTTCCCGGCCAGGAAGCATCGACGGCGAAGGTGATCGCGAAATATGCAGGCGGCGTTGGAATGGCGACGAGATAGTTTTCCGTATGTTCGGCTCCCCCGGCGAATATCCTGTTCGGCTCATCCTTCGCGAATGCCCTGAACGGATTGATATCCATCCCGCCTGGTATTTCCCACAACCCGGTCCATGCATCAGCGTTGATCAACAGGTGCCCGTAATCGTTGGTGTAGAGAATCCCTCGCACGTCGTATCCGGAAATCGTTTTTTGATTTCGCAATGTCACATCGACATCCATTACCCGGCTGACGGGATCGAACGAGTTGACCTTGATTTCGAGGCAATCATCACACGCGGGTGGAAGGATCATGTCGGTGATGTCGAAATGGATTTGGGTATTACGGTCCTGACTAACCTCAGCGGTCAGTTTATTGACATCGAAATGTATATCCCAAACCCCCCAGAGATCGTGTTCGGAAGAATGTCCATAATACGCATCGCCGATACTCACGTTGTCGTAAGGTGTAACGGGTAATTCATCATGCGAAGAGCATCCGCATAAAATCGTGAACACAAAGATCGTGATGAAAAGTGAAAAGAAATTCTTGAACATCCAATAGTCTCCAATTTATTGTAAGGAGCACAGATTGGGAGCAACCGAGGTACTTGGTAAAGTTTATCATATAGCTGTTTATAGTTGACTCAAAAGGTGTATAATCTCCCCTGTGAAATTCGATGAACTTGAACTAATTGAGCCGTTGTTGAGAGCGGTACGTGATGAAGGCTATCTCGAACCAACCCCCATCCAGGAAGAAGCGATTCCTTATGTCCTCGATGGTAAAGACTTGTTCGGACGCGCACAGACCGGCACGGGAAAAACCGCGGCGTTTGCCCTGCCGATACTTCAATATCTTTTTGAGAATCCCGTTCCACAAAAGCCTGTTCCGGTGCGGGTACTTGTTCTCGCCCCCACGAGGGAGCTTGTGGTTCAGATATATGAGAGCTTCGAGATATATGCAAAATACACGAGACTCCGAAGCACACCGGTTTACGGTGGCGTGAGTCAACGCCCCCAGGCCCAGAGGCTCAATGAAGGGGTTGAGGTCCTGATCGCCACCCCCGGCAGGCTGCTCGACCTTATGGGGCAGGGCATTGTAAGGCTCAACAAGCTTGAGATACTCGTTCTTGATGAAGCCGACCGAATGCTCGACATGGGGTTCATCAAAGATATCAAGCGTATAGTCTCCAACCTCCCGCGCAACCGGCAGACCCTGTTCTTCTCGGCCACGATCCCGAGGGACATCAAGCGCCTTGCCGGTGATATCCTCCACGACCCGGTGGAGGTTTCGGTCGCGCCCGAATATTCGACAGTCGAAGCCACCGAGCAATACATATATTTCGTGGAGCAATACGACAAGCTGGATCTACTGAAACATCTCCTCGATAAGCCCGAATATACCAAGGTGCTCGTGTTCATTGCCACCAAGTACGGCGCGGACAAACTCGAGAGACATCTGCGCCGTGCCCGCGTGAAAGCCGACGCCATCCACGGCAACAAGTCGCAGAGGCAGCGTGAGAACGCGCTTGAGTATTTCAAGGAAGGCCGTACGCAGGTGCTTGTCGCCACGGATGTAGCGTCGCGCGGGATCGATATCGAAGAGGTCTCGCACGTTGTCAACTATGACCTTCCCGATGACACCGAGAATTATATCCATCGCATCGGACGTACCGGACGCGCGGGGCTCTCCGGCGTCGCGGTTGCATTCTGCGATCGTAACGACAGAACCAACCTGGTACTTATCGAACGCCTTATGCGAAAGCACATGTTAGTTGTCGAGGATCATCCATTCAAATCCTTCAAAGCGCCTCCGCCACCGACCGACCTTGAATCACGGTTTGTCCGCGTCAGTAAGCCGAGGGGGAGAGGCAGAGAAACACTCAAACCACGCAAGGGTAAGACCGAGCCATTCCCGACATATGGGCCAAAGGGAGATTCGGGCGGAAAACCATGGGAATCATCCGGCCCGAAACGCAGCGGCGGCAAGGACCGTCGACGTGACAGCCGATCACCTCGCCGACGCAAACCCGGTGACGGGAAGAAACGTAAGGGGAGATAAGGGGGATAGGCGTGGCCGAAGCATCACCCACTAACTTCGAACTGCTGAATAAGTCACAGGAACGGGTAGCGTGTATTGGGTAGCGTGTATTGGGTAGCGCGTATTGGGTAGCGCGTATTGGGTAGCGCGTATCTATAGGTCGCTCTGCGACCGATGATGCGCGCACGAAGCAA
>CBDVBS010000389.1:0-4088 GCA_965372275.1 uncultured bacterium
ACGTTCTCCATTTCTAAAGGCCAGTCCCTATTTTTCGGCTTTTTCAACAGCCCCAAGGGTGCCCGCGATCCAAGGAATTGCATTTTATGCGTAATTAATCGCCGGTATAAATACCCACTTCGAGGGTGTGGGGTTTCTTTTCGGGGATTACGCCGTTAGGGGTGAAACGTATGTAATAATCGGGTTTGCCGCGTGCCTTTATTTCTTCAGGGTCTTCTTTGCGCGGGAATGAGACCTTGATCGACATATCGTTGTACATCATCATCAACTGGTAACCCGATGACGTCACCCACCAGAAGTCGCCGTCACCTTCGAGCAGGATGAAATGCGCGCCTTCAACGGGGTCGGGTATTTCGTGAAGCATCGTATCGTTGATGCGTTTGGTTTCCGACGAGAGATAATGTGAGCGGAACAGGTCCATCTTGTTGATACCCGCGACGCTCATGAAGTAATTCACGATGAGGAATATCACCACGAAAGCGGAGACGGCATATCCAACAGGGCGTGATTTACCTCCCCGCGCAAGGCTCAGGAGGATGTCGTAGAACGCCGCGCCGATGGCCAATGTCAGGCCGAAGCCGGGATAGAGGCCGTAATATTGCGACGCATGGGTTGGCATCGTACCGGTGACAAAAAATGCGACAAGCCACCATGCACATCCGAAGATAAAGAGCCGTACGCTGCCGATATGCCAGTATGATACGCGTCCGCCAAGCTCCACGGATTTCACCCGCCGTTTGTAGTTCAGTGCGAGCACCCACAAGGCAATCACGAAGATAACAATAACCGTCGAAACAAGCAGGATCACTTCGCCACGCTGGACATAGTGGTTACGCCAGACATCGATCGATTGCGGCGGGGGGTTGGTGAAAGAGAGGAAGAAGTAGAGATATGTCCGAATTGTCTCCTTGCCTATCGACATCCTGTAATCGCTCTGCTGTATCGCCGCGAACTGCGTGAATTTAACCATCGCCAGCACGATCACTAATGCAATGTGCGGAGCGAGTGATGCGATGATCTGCCTGAAGCGCGTCCAGTCAAGTTTCCGGGGCAGGTATATCCACGCCTGGTAGATGAAGAGCAGCACCAGCAGGGTCGGCGCGTTCTCCTTGCTGAGGACGGCCATGAGATAGAGGAGCACGCTTGCCCACCATGCCACGCGACTTCCGGTGACGGCGAATCGCTGGTACGCAAGAAATGTTGAGAACAGGAACATGGTGACGATGAGTTCGTTCACCGCGCTGGGCCATACGACGGCGAGATAGGCGAGTGTGCGGGTGCCGTAAATCAGGCCGAGGAAGAACCCGAAATTGATGTTGCGCGTGAGTGCCCGTCCGATGTGATAAACGAGAATGATGTTTATTGAATGTATTATGAGATTGACGAGGTGGTACCAGAACGGGTTGAGGTTGAACAGGGGGTTGACCATGTAATACCAGAGATGCTGCGTGAACGGGCGGTAGTAGATTCCGTCGGGTTTGAAGGCGTCTTTGAACGGCACTTCCCCCCCGGGGAGATGCCGCGTGATGAAGCCGAAGTCATCCTGTATGAAGTAGAGTTTGAGCGCAAATGAATATGCTGTAAAAACGAGAAGGGTGTAGAAAACCCAGACCAATAAATTGCAGGGTAATGTGCCGATCCTCTCTTCGAGGCGGCGCATCTATTCACCCTCCCCTGGGGGTTTGAGGGAATCGGAATCCTCATCGTACATGAGCTTCTTTTTTCTATTAAGGCTGATAAGGGTCAGTGCCGCGGCGATGAGCACGCCCACACCGATGACCCACATCCCGCCCGTACGCGCCTTTTCATCGGCACGTATCATCTGATCCAGTTTATCTTCCGTGGGCCGTGCTTTCTCGGCAACCGACTTCGATGATCCCTTGAGGGAAGCCACATATTCAGCGGGCGCATAACCCTGCGTGGATGGAACATACGGGTATCCATCCAGGGCGACACCCGCCACATTTTCATATCCCTTTTTACCAATGGCATTCAAGACTCCGACCAGCTCACCGGGGCTCGATTTAAGGAGGGTGAATTTCGTTCCAGCGGGTATTTTGTAGTCCTCGATGGTCGTTGCGCTTGAGATTGTGGCGGTGATGTTGGCGGCGGAATCGGAGCCCACGTTATCCGATTTATCCATGACCGTGTCGAATGACAGGGGGACATTCACATCCATTACATTGCCGACCGCGTCGTGCTTGAGCACCCTCTCACTCATCGGCAGGATGGTGATGATCGGTTTTCCGAAACCCTCGAATTTTTTCACCGACTTTGTAACCCAGCTTTCATCAATGATCCGCGGCGGTTTGCCCATGATGTCATAAGCGGTAAGGTTGATGGCGAAGTAATCGGCGGCATCGGCCAACTCCGTAAATTTACCCGAGTCCGCCCAGTCGGGTTCCGCGAGTATGCCGAACCTGACATCAACATTCGTGAACGCCGGGTTATTCCTGAGCTGGTTCAGGAACCGGGCAAGCTTGGCGAAGTCGGGGTTCACGCCGGTCGTGGTGAGAATGACGCCGACTATCCTGCCGTCCGCGCCTTCGAGCGACTCGACGGTCCTTCGAGCCATGTCGCTCATAAGCATTACCGGCAAGGTGATGTCCGGATTCTTGTACCATCCCCCGGTGGGGAGTTTGAAGTTCATGACGAGATGAAAATCGAGCCCGATCGCGTCCTCGTTCTTCAGCCCCGTCAGGTTCATCGCATCCGGTGTCATCGAATTGGTTTCGGGATCGTATTGCACTCCGACGGCGGGAAGAAGGCACCCGTCCACGCCCATTTTGCGAAGGGCTTCGAAATCTTCACCCGTTGGCTTATCGCCATGCCAATAGACATGGACGCCCCCAAGGAGATCGTCGGATTCCGCTTGCCCGAAGCAGGGTGTCAGAATGCATCCCAGGAGGATGATCGTTATCGCGGTGTAACGTACCAGCATGTCGCGAATTATAGCAGATTGCCAAATACCGCTCCAATAGGCTAATATTGACGTCCTATGCGTATAGCAATATTAAGCAGGAAATCTCGCCTCTATTCAAATCGCGAATTACGTCGCGCGGCAATCGCGAGAGGACATTCGGTGATGACCCTCGATCCGGTCAACCTGCATTTCTCATTGGGCGGGAAGGACGCTGCGATATTCGACCGCTCGCGTCGGCTGAAGCCGTTCGATGCACTTATCCCACGCATACAGCCGGATGATCCATACGGGATCGCGTCCATCGAACATTTCAAACTAACCGGATGCTTCATACTTAACGACTGCCATGCGATCTCCACCGCTCACGATAAATTCGCATCCCTCCAAGCCCTTGTTGAAGCGGGAGTGCGCGTGCCGCCGACGGTGCTCGTGAAACATCCGCTGTCGGCATCATCGGCGATAAAGGAAGTCGGCGGATTGCCGGTGGTATTCAAACCGCTTATGGGCGCACAGGGTATGGGTGTCATTCTCGCGAAGACTGAAGCCGAGGCGGATTCGCTTGTGGGTCTCGGATGGGAATGGAACCAGCCGTGTTTGCTTCAGAAATATTATTCCGAAGCGGCAGGGGAGGATTTGCGCCTCATCGTGATCGGAGGGGATGTCGTCGCGTCGATGAAACGCAAAGCGAAGAAGGGCGAATGGCGCGCGAACTTCCACAGGGGCGGCAAGGGGGTTGTATATGAACCATCGAAAGCGGAAGTGCATATTGCCAAGAAGGCCGCAAGGGCGGTCGGGTTGAACTTCTGCGGTGTGGATATACTCGGCACCGATGATGGTCCGGTCGTGGTCGAGGTGAATGCATCACCCGGACTTCAGCTTGTGAGTAAGGTTACGGGGGTTGATGTTGCCGGGAAGCTGGTGGGGTATATCGAATCCCAGTTTTGAAGTTTAGATGGTAACCCACGAAATGGGATTCGTGGGTTACGTTTGTTCATAGTCCGGGTGGCACCCTTCTGTCTTCAGAAGGGTGGTGACACATTATATGCTTTGAAGGAACTTTTTAAACCAGTCACTATCTATCTATCTCTGACTCCGGCGCTGGCGGAATAATCATCCTGCCCGGGTAGCGCGTATCTATAGGTCGCTCTGCGACCGATGATGCGCG
>CBDVBS010000390.1:0-4077 GCA_965372275.1 uncultured bacterium
GATGCTGAGCATTTCCATGGACCGTTTCTGGTTTATGAATATAATGGATACGAAACAGTTCATTTCTATACCGAAATGGGCGCAGATGGAACTGTTTTTGTGATGATTTCGAAAGGGGTGGATGATTTAGACACGCTGATGCTCAGGGGGAATCTTAATGAGGGGGTTTATGAACCGACTATCATCCCGGGTGAATACCTTAATGAAGATGAAATCCTCTATACGTGGGCAAATGGTTGCGAGGGTTTTACACTCAGTGATGATTTAAACAGGGTGATGGTCTATCAGTTAGGTAACGACGCTTTCCCGGAAACAGTGGATGGAGGATGGGGGGTTGTCAACTGTTCTTACAGTTATGACTGGGGAGAGAGTTTTTCCAAGTGGGGGACATCCTCACGGGCAAGCAGCCATCGTGCCCCGGGATACATCTACATGCGCGCGCGTGGTGTGTCGTTATTGCCGGATAACGGACAGATGATTGTCAGCGGTGATTTCATGCTTGACTTCCCTTGGGCCTCCTCTCCATACGATCTACCTCGCGAATTCCGATTCATGCTTTCCTACACTCCTGACGGGTATGATTGGGCGCACGCCCTGTTTGACTGGGAGTGGGAGATTGAATCCACGTTTACAGGCCACATATGGTCCGGTGGTTTCTGCCTTATTGACAAATACCACATTGGAACCCTTGAGTTCGTCTGGTATTAAACTTCAGTTACTTCCTCCTGAAGTTACTCGCAAATTACCATTTCGCAAACTTACCATTCCAATCAGAATTGCAGTAGAAGTCAAGCTCATCCGTAATCTTTGGCTGTTGAAACCCGCCCCCCGTCGTTAAACGCCTTATATGAACATACATCCTGTGTTCAACCTGGTTGATGTCGGCTTCAATTATATAGATATCTCCCGGATCCTCGCCATGAGCGCGCTTGTTGTAAGACACCGCTATCAGTGAAGACGCTGAGTAGCGGTGGCACACAATTAATTTACTAATCATTACGAATGAAGGCTTTTCAACAGCCAAACCCTTGTCCCGAAAACGCCACAACCCCTATCCGTCCATCTCGAACCCGTCCATTACCGCGCCTTTCGCCAGCGTCTCGAATTTCTCGATCCTGTCCAACCTGAACAGCCGGTTCTCATGTCGTAGATGACAGAACGCGTTCAGGTAGAAATTCCCGTCCCTCAAAAAAATGCTCTCAGGGACAATCACGCGTTTGCTGGGCTGCGAATTGTTTGCGACATATTCGATATACATCATCTGGCTATTCTCGATCACATTCAGGATACCCTTGAATTCCTCGGGCAGTTCCTCGGCGATATCATACTTCTCGAAGTTGAAGTAGTGCGGGTGTCCGTAGTACTCCTTGAACTCCGCCCATGTCCTGACATTCAATCCCCTCATCCGCTGTACACACTGGTTGAACACGCCCACCGTCGCGAGGACATCCGCCATCGCCCTGTGCGCGGGAAGGTCATCAACATCGAGGTAGGTCGCTAAATTCGCAAGGCTGTGGCTCCGTAACTCCGGGAAAAGTTTCCGCGTGAGGATCAGCGTGTCATAGATGGAGTTCGCCGGTTCCTCGCCGCACTGCCCGTGCAGGTTGAAGCTGATGAACGACTCATCGAACGGCGCATTATGGGCGATAAGGGGATGATCCTCCGAGAACTGTATGAACTCCGGAACCACCTCGATTGCATAAGGCGCATCTTTCACCATATCAGATGTGATCCCGTGAATATCAATGACTTCCTGGGGTATGTCACGCTCAGGGTTAATGAGACTCTCGAATTTATCGAGGATCTCGTTCCCTCTGAATTTGACCGCGGCTATCTCTACAAGCTGATGGAATCCAGGTTGTAAACCAGTAGTCTCGGTATCAACAGCGACAAGAATTTGTTCCTGCATTAAACTTACATCTTTCCAGGGCCTGACAAACTTCAATGCCCTTATCCGAAATTTAATAATACACCAAAAGCGTATTTAAGGAAAGAGCCGAATATCCGGAATGCCTGAAAACCGGGCTTAGACCGCCACTCGACTTTCGCCATTATCCATCCGGTTTGCACACTATTGCTCGAAGATTCCAAAAGTGTGCCACCCGGACTGCATACACTTTATTCACATGACTGGTTGAAAACAGCCGGGTTTAAAGTCACGTTATACGCTATAAGCATCTCGTAGGGGCGAGCCTCCGGCTCGCCCTCCGGCTTCAAATACCGCCTTACCCATAGGGTTACCCTCCGGGTAACCCCTACGCAACACTTGCTATATCAGACAAAGTAATATAATGACGAAAATCGGCCGCCGGGTAATACCCTAAATCCGCGATGGTTAAGATGGGGACAGGCACCGGATTTGCCGCACAGTTACATGATAGCGAAATATGCGATAGTGCGTGCGGCAAGTCTGGATGCCAGTCCCCAAAAGAGTGAAAACTGTCAAGGATGCGAAAGGAGACCGTGGCGGCGGGGACTGTCATCCTGTCTTCAGGTGACTGTCCCCCCTAACGACAATCGCGGATTTAGTGTAATACTGCAACTCAGTTTACCAATCAAGAATGCATGACAAGAATGCAAGACGTGATCACCATTTGAGCGATAGTTTCATTATGCACCAACCCTCGTTTTTGATGTTAAATTTTCATACAGTTGTTTAATCCTGATTATCTTCGATTACGCCAATAATCACATTAAAACCGCATTTAAACCGCCTTGGGACCGGTAAAATTTCCTTGCTTGCTTTCCTTTCGGGCAATGGAAAGCAAATTGCACAATCATTAGCGACAGCTCTTTGTAAATCAGCATGTTCATCCTTTTTAACTCCCACGGGACATCATTGAACTACTTGGGAGAATGGAATCGAAAGCCCACAAGGTTTGAAATTCCACCCGAAAGGAGGAACAGCCATGAGAAAACAAGGTTGGCTGTCAATGAGTATCAACTTGTTCCTGCTGGTTTTCCTTATCTCGGCATTACCGTTACCTTCTGGAATAAGCGAGCGTTTAGGTCTGACGCCGCTGTTCGGTCAAGGCACGGGAACCATGTCGGGACAGGTTGGAGGGAATATAGCCCAGGAGATTACGGCGATATTTTTCCTCAGCGGGGAACAAGGAAATGATCTGCAACGATCACACCAGGCAAACAAGGGAAACTACGATTTCGGGAGCGATGACATCATCTGTTCCCGGTACGAGGTTCGTGGAAATACAAAAGAAGAACTCCAAAGGGCCATCACCGATCTCCAAAATGGAAACGGTCCCTTAGAGGAGAAGGAGAGTAAACGCTATGCGGCATATGTCTTCGCTGATTACTCGGTTGACTACAGTCCGTACATCATCGGGTTCACGAGTGAGAACGGGAAAGTGGGGGTTGAACTGGGGGCCACGTCAAACGTCCAACGGGAGATACACATGCACCTCCCACGATTCATGTCACCCAACCCCGCTATCAAAGATGATTGCACGGCAGAGGAAGCCAGGCTCCTCTCGCATGAGATGGAGCATGTTAAAGCCTTCCGACTCTGCTCGGAAGCGCTGCAAGATACGCTAAATACCACGCACGCGATTGGGTACGGATCGAGTTTCTGGTCAGCCTACATCGCCGCGCGCTACGTGCTGGATGAAACAGTGAACTATGAATTGGATGACACCGTACAACTGGCCAACTCAATGAACAAGGCGATCGACAAGCTCACATCCCATGGACTTGGGATCGGATAGCTGAGGAATGACAGGATTGTGAATGAGAATAAGGGAAAACTGATATAAACGCTGGTTCTTAACTTTTACAAATCAGGTTCTTCTTACTTTTCCTTAACCCCAGCCCACCCGTTAAGCCTACACGGAAACGGGTGGGTTCGGCTTATTAATAGGACTACTCGTTTCTATCATTTCATATCACTCAACTCCGAGTGACACACACTTTATCCAAACGTTGCATAAGTTTTTCGTTCTTGATGGCGCGGTCTGTCCGAGTCTTCGAGGGCTGACCGTGGATTATTCAGGGATTGCGCACTAAGACCAATCTTAGTAATCAATGCTTGAATGAACGGGTAGTGTAGGTCTCCCGACCTAC
>CBDVBS010000391.1:0-4072 GCA_965372275.1 uncultured bacterium
CTCGCCCCTACGAGATGCTTATAGCGCATGACGTGACTATAAACCCGGTTGTTTTCAACCAGCCATGTGAAAAAAAACATGCATTCCGGGTGGCACTGACAAACAAGTCTTCGAAGTTTGTCAGTGTTATTCATCCCAGGGACTACCTTATCGGTTCCCAGGTTTTTGCGCCGAAGTCGTCGTTTTCACCCCAGGCTGAAACATTCGGAGTGACGGGGTTGTATTCCCGCAATACCTGGTCTTCCCGTATTGCGAAGGTTGATAGATATCCCGGTGGTCTGGTGTCACGAGGGAAGGCAACTGCCGTGAACGTGGCATTATAATGAGTGTCGGTGTAGTAATCGTAATATGGTGCGTCGTCAACCGATGTCCACAGGATGTAATTATCGATGATGTTTTCCTTGGAATAACTTTCCGCGAGATATCCAGCTTCCGTCAATTCTACCCATGTTCCGTAATGGCGGTCTTCAGTCGTATTCTGGTACGCGAGCTGCGTTTCACCGAATGCCCGGAGTGTCGATTTCGCGCGCGACTCCCAGGCTGATCTTTTTGCGTTTATTGCCTGCGGGATACAACCCGTGGACGAAATTGCCAGCAGAATGGACAAAAATGAAATTATCAGCAGTGCCCCCCAGATGTGATCCTTCTTCACTAAGCTATTCATTTCATCACTTCCATATTCATATCCAACTGGAGCGCTGGCTTCCAGCCGGCATGATTTAGCAGAAGAAGTTATTTACATCCCTTGACCTTCTCATAGTCCTTGAGGAATGCATCTATTCCCTTTTCCGTTAGAGGATGATTGAACATTTTCTTGAGTACCGCAATCGGAACGGTCGCGATATGCGCCCCGACGAGCGCGGAATCGACGACGTGCTGCGGGTGACGTATTGAAGCCGAGATGACGTCGGTATCGAATCCGTACATATCATAAACCTGGACAATGTCGTCGAGCACAGCAATCCCGTTATTACCGGAATCGTCTATTCGACCGATGAACGGGCTTACGAACGATGCGCCCGCAAGCGCGGCGAGCAGGGCCTGGTTGGCGCTGAATACGAGAGTGACATTGGTCATTATACCCTCACCGCTGAGCACCTTGATGGCCTTCATCCCTTCCTCGCACATCGGGACTTTTACCGCGACATTGTCCGCGATCTTTGCAAGTTCGTGCGCTTCCTTGATCATATCATCAGCGCATGTGCCGACTGTTTCGAGGGACACCGGGCCTTCAACGAGCGAACAGATTTCCTTGTAGAAATCGTTAAGGGTCATATTTTTGATCGTTTCGATCTCCCTGCTTGCAAGGGATGGATTCGTGGTAACCCCTTCGATTACCCCCCAGCTTACAGCTTCACGAATCTGGTCGAGATTTGCGGTATCGATGAAAAGACGCATCCGGTATCCTCCAAAAAGATTTAGTCAATTATACATTTTGACATGAACATTAGTATATAGAGGGGCAGAAATGACTCAATTATTTTGAACCGGGGTTTATGCGTATTGAGCTTATGAAACGCATTCAAAGCCGCATTAATAGGGGGATGCGTTTAGTGAGTATCGGTTGAGTTGATCCGTATTGCTTGGTGCTGCAAGTCATAAAATCACCTTATGCATTTGCCCCGGATATGCGCATCATATCCTCAGGCCGGGCCACATTCCGGGACATGCTGACCCGGCGGGAAATCCGATTAAGCTCGTTAAATCCTTATAAAGCGTGTAAGCCGCATCAGGAGCGGGTTGCAGAAGGCATCCTCTTATATTATGAAAGCGGGGTTTTGGCACCTCATTTGCTCATATTACACGGGGGAGGACGGAGGTACTTTGATGGGAAAGATGGAAGGATTGATAACAATGGCCCTGCTGGTCGTCATTTTCGTGATGGTGGCAGGTTGTTCACATAATTCGGGTGATGGTACTGCGCTACCCGGGGCTGACTCGGAGTCGTTCAACCCGGGTGTGAATGATACTCAGCTCGATCCTGATTCGGGAGTTATCACTCCGGTCAAGGGATTCACGTTTGATCTCATCAAGGCTGCTTCATGGGTTGAGCCTGAGGTTGAGCCGGGATCCACTCATTATTTCAGCTTCGATCCCTGTGATGTTGGTGGCGGCGCGCTCGTAACGTGGACTACCGACGGCGGATATTTCATCAGTGAATCAGGCGAGTATGTAACGACCCTCATCAGCGAAACCGGAGACCTGGTGGGTTGGATCGCGCCGAGCGTGAGTGGTCCCAGCACGGTCGGGGCCGATGCAACCGGTCCCCAGGGCGAAGACGATGCCGAGATGGTCATTAATGTCGAGGTGGGTGCCGACGGGCGTACGAGCCAGCCGTTCTATGCATCCCTTATCATAGATGACGGTTTCGGCGGTGAGATGGAAGTCGCCGCCGGGGAATTGCTGGTCAGCTTCGGGAAGCAGACGGATATCCGCAGGCGCTCGGCGGCCTTCAATGCGCTGGAAGTGGAGCCGTTGTCACTGGTCGATATCGATACCGCGACATACCGTATAAGGGTTGCATCCAATGATGATCTCGTTGAAGCGCGTGATGAAGTCAGCTCACATCCCGAAGTGGCTTTTGCGGAATATAATTACATCTACCATCTTTCAGATCACGTGGCGCCCAACGACTATTACTGGAGTTCGAAATGGGACCTCACGCGAATGAATATCCTCGATGCATGGGATATCGAGGAGGGTACCAACGATGTCATTGTAGCGGTGATTGATACGGGCGTGGACCTGGATCATCCCGATCTTGTAAACAGGATAATGAACGGCGCCGATTTCGTCTCCGGCGGGGACGGTTTAGGCGGCGAAGTTGATGGTGACGGGTCAGATAATAACTTCAATGGATGGACCGACGAGAATGTTGGGCACGGAACGCACTGCGCGGGGATCATCGGGGCGGAGTCGTACAACGGCATCGGTTCGGTCGGCGTAAATATAAATGTCACCATTCTTCCCCTTCGGGTTTTTCCTGTTGACGGGGACGGCGGAGCGAGTGTTTCGAGCATAAGTGCAGCGATGTCTTATGCGCGTTCGCACGGTGCAAGCGTAATCAGCCTGTCACTCGGCGGGCCGTACTATTCGAGTACATTCGCCAATGTGGTCCAGGCCGTGATCGATGACGGTGTTTCAGTAGTGTGTGCCGCGGGTAATTCAAGCACCGATACCATATATTACCCGGCGGGATATCCCGGCGCCATCGCGGTGGCGTCGATCGATTCGTCCGATTCAGTGAGTTATTTCTCCAATTACGGAGATTGGATCGATATCTGCGCACCGGGTTCGTCAATTCGATCGACATATTACAACGACACTTACTGCCTCATGTCAGGCACATCCATGGCCTGCCCGGAGGTTGCCGGTGTCGTTGCTCTCATCAGGGCTTACAAGCCATTATTCTCCGAGACGGAAGTCAGGGAAGCCCTTATGAACGGTGCCGATGATAGCGTGTACGATTCGAACCCGGGCTTCATCGGTGAACTCGGATCGGGCTGCGTGGATGCATTGGGTTCGCTCGAGTACTGCGACCAGGCTGGTGGCCTCTGGCTGACCAAGGAAGACGATGGCTGGATCGATGCGGTGAGGGATCCGGGTCGCCCAATGGGAGTACCTGCCGGTGATTGAGAATATTGAAGTGGTGGTTCCCGTCAATGGGAGTACCGCATTGCATTTTAGATATTACATTGTTCAAAGGAGCAAACCATGAACTTGGACGGAAAATTTAAGATTGTCTGGATAAGTATTATCGCATGTTCGATCTTATTGATCTGCGTTGCGGTATTCTCCGGGGGATGCTCGAAGAGCAAGGCGGCAACCGTAGATGAAGGTCTCAATTCGGAAGCCGCATCCTCTGCGGGAGAGCATGAACTGGTATTTTCTCCCGTGAAGGACAGTATTCTTGAATCGATACGGAACACATATGTGGCAAAGGGCATCGAGGTAGAATCGATGGAACTTGCCGATGGTAATATCGACTGCGCCAAGGTGTCGCTCGCTTTCCCGGAACGCACGAAGGAGCAGACGGTGTTGGCGGGATTCAGGATACTCCGCGACAGCTTCC